>NZ_JBEXCV010000140.1:0-23366 GCF_040605455.1 Embleya sp. NPDC005575
GGACCCGGACTGGGCTGCGGTGCCCTCCGCCGCGCCGCCCGTGCCGGACGTGCGCAGCGCGCTCGACGAGGCCAATCGGCTGCTCGGTGAGGGCGCGCTGACCCAGGCCGTGGATGTGCTCGGCGCGGCCCTGCCGGTCGCCATCGCCCGGCACGGCGAACACGACCCGCTCGTCCTCGGGTTGCGGCAGGCGCTCGCCGACACGTTGCTGGCGGACCGTCAGTTCCGGCGTGCGCTTCCGGAGTTGCAGTACATCGCGGGAGTGTTCGCGGCGTCCGGCGGGCCGACCGACGCGGAGGCGATGGAGTACGGCCGACAGGTCGCGGCGTGCCTGGAGGAATTGGGCGAACTGCCCGCCGCGCTCGGCGAGTACCGGCGGCTGCTGGACCTGCATCGGCGCGTCCCCGACGCCGACGTGTACCAGGGTTTCGACCTGCGCGAGCGGATCGGGCTGTTGCTCGCCGCGCTGGGCGACCCGTACCGGTCCGAGAGCGTGCTGGTGCCGCTGCTCGCCGAACAGGAGCACCGACTGGGCCCGCAACACCCCCGGGTGTCCACGCTGCGCCAACACCTGGCCCGCATCCACGGCGTGACCGGCTACCGCCGGCGATGACGCCCGGGTGGGCGGGCCGGGCGGCTCGACGCGCCATGCGCACGACACCGAGGCGCGGCGGCGATTCGATCGCACGCGGGAGCGGGCGCGGCCGGCCTCGCCGCGGTGGCGCCGGGCGCCGGGACCACGATGTGTGTCGAGGTGGGTGGAGGCGCATATTTTCTGCCACTTGTCGTAGCTGTGCTCTTCCGTCCGGGGGCTGCCATGGGCGACCGTGGAGACATCGACGCGCGAAGGGGTGACGTGGCGATGGAACTGCCCGAGGTGTCCCTGCCCTGGTTTGTACTCGGTGTCGCCGGCGCGGTGCTGTCCCTGGCCCTGCCGTGGTTCCAGACCCGGACGCATCGCCGGGCGCGCGCGCTCGACTTCGACGAGTCGCGCTACGCCGGCACGCCCGACACCGTCTTTCGGGTCCCGATCACACCACTCAAGGTGTACGCGGAACCCGTCGCGGCGCGCGCGGTCGGCCTGCCGCTCGGCGTCGCCGGCGCGGTGCTGTTCCTGACGTTCGGCCTGTGGCCGTCGATGCTGACCTGGTCGGTGTGCGGCGCGGTGACCATTTTGCTCACTCCCGTGCGGCGTGCGCTGGGCCTGCGGGTGACCCACCGGATCGCCCGGGACGTGTCGTTTCGCAACGGGCCGCTGCGCGATCGCGACGGCACGGTGATTGCCGAGCAGACCTGGCCGCAGGTGGTGCGCACCTGGTACCGGCACGAGTACCGGGACCGGCCGCCGGGCGAGGACGACCTCTCGGTGGCCGTGCTCGGGAAGTTCTGGTGGCTGGCCGGTCATCTGCTGTGCTGGCCGGTGACCTTGCCGGGCACCCAGATCGTGCAGACCGCGATGTGTCGGAACCCGGCCTGGGCGCTGGGGCATGTGGGCGACGACGCGGGCGCGCCGTGGCTGGCGGATCTGGGCGATGCCCGAACCCCTGTCCAACGCGACACACACGGAAAGGCACGGCAAACCGCCCCGGACGGCTGACGCCCGCACGGGTGACCACACTCCCACCCGATCGTTGGGCCGGGTGTGACGCGAAATGTCTCCATGATCCGGATCGCGGCTGCGTCCTTCGCCGGCACGTCGATCGAGTTCTACGATTTCTTCGTCTACGGCACGGCCGCCGCCTTGGTGCTCGGGCCGCTGTTCTTTCCCGGCTTCTCGCCGATCGCGGGCACTCTCGCCGCATTCGCCACCTACGCGGTCGGGTTCGTCTCGCGACCACTGGGTTCGGTGCTGTTCGGCCGGCTGGGCGATCGGCGCGGGCGGCGCCCGGTCCTGGTCGGCTCGCTGCTGCTGACCGGCATCGCGACCGTGCTGGTCGGACTGTTGCCCACCTACGACCGGATCGGCCTGGCCGCGCCGATCCTGCTCGTGCTGCTGCGCTTTTGCCAGGGGCTGGGGGTCGGCGGCGAATGGGGCGGCGCGGTGCTGCTGGCGGCCGAGCACGCGCCCCCGGGCAGGCGGGCGCTGTGGGGCAGCTTCCCGCAGGCCGGACCCGCGATCGGTTTTTTGCTCGCCAACGGCATCATGCTGACCCTGTCGGGGACGCTGAGCGACGCCCAGTTCCAGGCGTGGGGCTGGCGGGTGCCGTTCCTGTTCGCCGGCGTGCTCGCGGGCATCGGACTGGCGCTGCGCGCCTCGATCGAGGAGACCCCGGCGTTCGTCGAACTGGCCGCCGCGAACGGGCTCTCGGCGAGCCCGTTCACCGAGGTGGTGCGCGGGCACTGGCGGCTGATCCTGCTCGTCGCCGGCGCGCTGACCTGCGGCTATGTGGGGTTCTATCTGACCACGACGTGGTCGCTGCACTACGCCACCGACAAGCTGGCGGTCGGGCGCACCACGATGCTCGCGTGCATCATGGTCGCGGTGCTCGGCAAGGCGGTGGCCACGCCGCTGTTCGCGCTGCTGGGGGATCGGTACGGGCGCAAGCCGCTGTGCGTGGCGGGCTGTGCGGCGATGGGGTTGTGGGCGTTCCCGATGCTGGGGCTGCTGGCCACCGGTGAGCCGGTGTGGATGACGCTGGCCTGCCTGGGCACGCTGATCGCCTTCATCACGATGTTCTCGGTGGTCGGCACTTACCTGTCCGAGTTGTTCGAACCACGCGTGCGGTGCACCGGTGCGTCCACCGCGTACAACCTCGGCGGCGTGTTCGGCGGCGCGCTGACCCCGATCGTGGCCACCGAACTGGCCCGGGGCGACGGCACCCCGTGGAGCGTCGCGGCCTATCTCGCGGCGGCCGCGGCGCTCAGTGTGGCGTGCTTCTCCGCGTTGCCGGAGACCCGCGCGGTGCCGACCTGGGAGGGACAACCGGCCACCGCTTGATCTTCCTTCGGCCACCGTTGTGGGCCACCCTGCGGCCATGGATTCCAATGACCCCGAGCAGGCCCGGGCACGACGCGCGCAGCACATTCGGATCGCCGAGCGGCTGCTCGCGGCGGTGAGCGCAGGCGACCGGAGCGCCCAGGTGGCCTGCTACCACCCGGACATCGTGCTCGAATTCCCGTACGCCGCGCCGCCGGTGCGGATCGAGGGCAAGGACGCGGTGGACGCCTACCTGGAGGTCGCGCTCGGCATCTTCGAGCTGCGCCTGACGATGACCCGGGTCCACGACTGCGTGGACCCGGACACCGTGATCGTGGAGTTCACCGGCGAGGGGCGGGCCAGACCCACCGGCCGTGCCTACGCGAACACCTATGTCGCGGTGCTGGCCTTCCGGGACGGTCTGGTGGTCGGCCAGCGCGAGTTCTACAACCCGGTGCCGGCCGCTCAGGCCTTGACCGCGACGCCCGCCAGCTGAGGCAGCTTCACCTCGGGGTCGCCGAGCCGGCCCTCGGGGCCCCACACGTCCACCGGGACCAGGCGGGCGGGCAGCAGATCCAGGCCGCCGAAGATGGCCAGGATGCCGTCGTGCGAACGGGCGTGCATCTGCTGCACGTTGGACGAGTACTCGCTGAGCGCGCGGTCCATCCCGGCCGGGCGCTCCTGGCTGCGGTGCGCGTGCGAGAGGGCGAGGTGGCTGCCGGGCACGGTGGCGTCCATGTACTGGCGCACCACACCCGGCGGGTCCGCCTCGTCCGGGATGAAGTGCAGCACCGACACGATCAGCACACCGACCGGCTGGGAGAAGTCGATCAGCTTGCGCACCTCGGGCGAGTCGATGACCTTGGCCGGATCGGTCAGGTCGGCGCCCACCACCGTCGCGTTCGGGTTGTTCGCCAGCAGAGCCTGGCTGTGCGCGACCGCGACGGGATCGTTGTCCACGTAGACCACCCGCGCGTCCGGATCGGCCTTGTGTGCGATCTCGTGCACGTTGCCCACCGTCGGAATGCCCGAGCCCAGGTCCAGGAACTGGCGGATGCCCAGGTCCAGCAGGTGGTGCACGGCGCGAGTGAGGAACACCCGGTTCCCGCGCAGCACGTCGCGCAGCTCGGGCATCGCCTGGGTGACCAGTTCGGCGGCCTCGCGGTCGACCGCGAAATTGTGCGCGCCGCCGAGCGCGTAGTCGTAGACGCGGGCCACGCTGGCGCGCGTGATGTCGATGTGCTCTGGAGCCCAGTCCGGTCGAGTCATGGCTCGGACTCTAAAGCGTGCCGACCGAATTCACCGGAAAAATCGCCGGCCCGACGGTTGGCAGCCCTGTGCGAGGCGTCACACGCGCACGGATGCCGGGGCGGTCCCGACGCCGACGGGAACGGAACGAGGTGTTCGGTTCCCGGACGCCGGGACCGCCGCGAGGCGATCGCGGTTACGGCTTGATGCCCGCCGCGCCGACGAACGCCGGACACTTGTCCGCGCCGACCGGGATGTCCTCGGGTGCCAGCGGTGCCCACACCTGATCGACGCGAGGGCCCACCTTCGCCGCGATCGGGGCCAGCGCCGCCAGGTCGAAGCCGTACAGCTTCGCCGCGTTGCCGCCGACCATGGCCGCGACCTCGACCGGGTCGATGCCGTTGTAGGTCAGCTGGAGCGCCTCGCGGCTGAACGGATGGCTGGCCTCCTTGTGCGGGTAGTCGCTGCCCCACATGATCCGGTCCACGCCCACCTGATAACGCAGCTTGGCCTCGGCCGGACGCTGGAAGCTGGCTCCGACGTGGCACTGGCGGGCCCAGTACTCGCTGGGCTTGAGCTCCATCCGGCCCACCAGCGCACTGCCCCACTCGTACTCCTGGGAGCCGACCGCGGTGCTCATCCGGTGCCAGTAGTAGTCCAGCCGCCGGGTCTCCTCCGGGATCCAGGCGGTGCCCTGCTCGGTGAAGACGAACTGGAGCCCCGGGTGGCGATCCATCGCGCCGGAGACCACCAGGTGGGTGAACGCGCGGTGCGCCCACCAGGACACCTCGGTCAGGAACACCACCTTGTCCACGTCGGTGTCCCCGGCCGGCGGTGCGGCCGAGCCGGTGTGGTGGTTCACCGGCATGCCCAACTCCTCGCACACCCGCCACAGCGGCTCGTAGTGCGCGTAGTCGAACATCGGCACCAGGCCGGAGCCGGGCGGGGTGCCGGGCAGCAGTACGCCGCCGGTGAGCCCGACCTCCTTGGCCCAGCGGATCTCCTCCACCGCGGCCGGGATGTCGTGCAGCATGATCTGCACGATGCCCGCCCGGCGCCCGGGCGTCGCCGCGCAGAAGTCGACCATCCAGCGGTTGTGCGCCTTCAGCCCCTCCCAACGCAGCGCCAGATCGCCCGCGTTCGCGGCCGGCGGCTGATCGGTGAGCGAGGGCTTGGGGAAGAACGGCGGCACGGTGTTGGGGAAGACGACCTCGGCCACCACCCCGTCCGCCTCCAGGTCGTGCATGCGGCGGTCGGAGTCCCAGTTGCGCGGACCCAGATCGCCCTTGAGGTCCTCGTAGGGAATCTCGTAGCCGCTCACCCACGCGTCGAACTCGGCGTGCAGGCGCGCGGGCAGATAGTCGCGATAGCCGTGGATCTCGCCGCCGCCGTGGCAGTCGGCCGAGATCACCGTGTACCGCTCGGGGTGGTCGCCGGTCGGGGGGCCGCTCGGGACGGGGAGCGGGGTGGTGCTGTCAGTCATGGGGGATCAGACCTCCAGGGCTTCCGCGTTGGGGTTGATCGCGGCGCCCGTGTCGTGTCCGGTGAGCCAGGGCCGGCCGATCTCGGCGGCTGCTGCCCACTTGGTCGTCAGGTCCTTCGCCGACCCGTCCTCGTTCACCTGACCGAGCGTCGCGGGGGTGACCCCGACCCGCTCGGCGTGCGGCCTGAGGGCGGCCAGGTCGAAGCCGTACACGTCCGCGACCGCCTCGCCGAGCATCACGCGCGTCTCGGCGATCGGTACGTCCGAGAACGTCTTGCGCAAGATGTTGAGCGTCTCGGGCCAGGTGCCCTCGGGGTGCGGGAAATCGTTACCCCAGCAGATGTTGCCGACACCGATCTCGTAGCGCATGCCGATCTCGCGCCGCTTGGTGTTGGACGCGCCGATGAAGCAGTTGCGGTCGAAGTACTCGCTCGGGAGCAGCTTGATCTCCTCGAACCCGGCCAACTTGGCCGCGCCGCGCGAGCCCAGCAGCAGCCGGTCGGTGAACCACAGCAGGTTGCCCACCCACCAGCAACCCGCCTCGGTCACCCCGAAGCGCAGTCGCGGGAAGCGCTCGAAGACGCCGGACCACAGCAGGAACCACAACGGCCGGGAGGGCCACCAGGTGACCTCGGTGACGTAGATGCCCAGGTGGTTCCCGTACGCCTCGCGGTCGGCCGGACCCGAGTGGGTGACCACCGGGAGCTCCAGGTCCTCGCACAGCGCCCACACCGGGTCGTACCTGCGGTCGTGGTAGGGCGTCTGGTTCATCCACATCGCCGGGATCATCACCGCGCCCAGGCCGTCCGCCTTGATCCGGCGGATCTCCGCGAGCACGTCCTCGATCGCCGCGGTGATCGGGATCAGCGCGACCCCGCGCCGCCGCTCCGGGCTGGTCTTGCACAACTCGGCCAGCCAGCGGTTGTGCGCCTGCGCGCCGGCCAGGCCCAGTTCGGGATCCATGTCGCCGGACAGACCCAGTCCCGCGCCGAAGGGCACACACGTACGCGACTCGACCGCGTCGGCGTCCGGGAAGATCACCTCGCCGACCACGCCGTCCTTGTCCAACTCCAGGTCGCGCCGGTCCACCTCCCAACCGCTGCGCAGCACCTCCTCGTTGGTCTCGAACCAGTTCGCCGCGAAGTCCTCGTTGCGCACGCCAAGGTCGGTGATCGCCTTGAGCTGCGCCTCGCGCTCGGACATGAACTGGTCGAAGGCGCCGTGGTGTTTGCCGGCGAGGTAGTCGCGATACAGCTCGGTCGGCAGCCCGGCGTGGGTGTCCGAGGAGATGATCGTGTAGGGGGTGGTGAGTTCGTCGTGCTCGGTGTGCTCAGTCATCGTCACTCACTTGTCCAGGACGAAGGTTTCGAGGTACGAGGGGTTGCTGCGGGCGAGCATGCTCTGCGACCGCGCGATGATCTGTCCGTCGCTGTGCTCACCGGCGGGCAGGATCCAGAACCGGTTCTCCCGGATGCCGTCGAGCACGTCGGCCGCGACCGACTCGACCGGGGTGAACTCGATCTCCTGCCCCGCGTCGCGCATCGCCTTCTCCCACGCGTCGAGCGTGTTGTACGGCGTCTTGCGCGGCACCGACTTGGCGAACCTCTCGGGCCGGTTGCGGTAGGACTCCCACAGGCCGGTGCGCAACATCTTGGGGCCGGGGAACAGTACGGACGCGCCGAGTCGCGCGTGCACCTGGCCGAGTTGTGCGTACAGCGCCTCGGTCATGGTCACCACCGCGGCCTTGGTGGTCGCGTACACCGACGCGTTCGGCAGCGGCGCGATGCCGCCGTCGCCGGAGGAGGTGTTCACGATGTGCCCCGGGGTGTTCTGCGCGAGCATCCGCGGGACGAACGCCTGGATGCCGTTGAAGACGCCGAACACGTTGACGGCGAAGCACCAGTCCCAGTCCTTGGGATCGTGCTCCCACATCTTGCCCTCGGAGCCAGAGCCGATCCCGGCGTTGTTGCACAGCACGTGCACCGCGCCGAAGTGTGCGAACGCGGCGTCGGCCAGCCCGAACACCGATTCGCGCACCGACACGTCCACGACGTGCCCGATCGCGTCGCCGCCCGCGTCGGTGATCCGCGCGACGGCCTTGTCCAGTGCGCCCTGCTCGATGTCGCCGAGCACGACCTTCATGCCCTCGGCGCTGAACCGCTCGGCCATCGCGAGCCCGATGCCGCTCGCGGCACCGGTGACGACGGCGACTCTGCCGTCGAATTCCTGGAGCATGTGTCCCGATCCCTTGCTGTCGTCGCTGCCGTGCCTGTCCTGCTTGGCGTGCTTGCCCTTGTCTGCCGGGGAGCTACTTCGCGGGCGGCGGATCGTCGGTGATCTGCTGCACGTCGTCGTAGCGCTGGTGGATGTACGGGAGCACCAGATCGGCCTTGACGTGCTCGGCGACGAAGCCCTGCTGGTCCGAGGTGCGCTCACTGAGCGTGATCGAGATCAGCTTGCGCACCGGCAGGTCGGCGACCGGGTCGAAGTCCGAGTCGCGCAGGATCACCTCGCCGTCCAGACGGTGCGCGCTGCGGGTGCGCTCGTTGCGGGTGACGTGCACCAGCATCGGGTCGGCGTCGAAGCCGTCGCCGTCCACGGCGGGTAGGAACTTGTAGTAGAAGCTCAGCGTCTGTCGGGGCTCGGGCGTGGCCAGCTCCTCGACCACCGTGCCGCGCACCTCGACGTAGGTGACGCCCATCCGGTTCACGGTGGCCACGACCCGGTCGCCGTCCCGCTCGACCTTGACGTCGGCCAGCTTCTTCGGCTCGCCGAACACCTCGCGACCGCCGATCACCGCGCGCTCGGTGGTCATCGGCATGGTGAGCGTGTAGTCCCCCTCGATGTCGCCGTGCTTGCAACGGACCGCGACCGCACCCGCGCCGAGCGGGTAGCCGTTGATGTCGCAGCCGGAGATGTTCACCCGCACCAGCGGGCGGTCGGCGGGGACCAGCGGCGGGGGCAGGATCGCCGCGATCACCTCGGGATCGGTCTCCCAGATCGCTATCACGCCGGTGGACCAGATCTCCGGGAGGCTGGATCGTTCCCGGGAGGACTTCCTCAGCGCCTCCGCCGGTCGGGCGCCGTACCGAATGCGTGCCACGTACCTCACCTCTTCCGCTCGTGCGAGGGCTTCGCGCGGACCGATTCCCCGGTTCCGTGCGCGGTGGTGCCGATTGCTCTGTAACACTGTTACACCGGTGGGTCGGCGAGGTAAAGACCTGCGGCGTGGTTGCCCGTGTATCGGGCAAGCCCGTCCGGACGCGAGAATGGGACGTGATGGACAGGATCACGCGAGACACCGTGCTCGACACCGCCATGCGCCTCGTCATGGAATCCGGTATCGAGAACCTCAGCATGCGCAAACTGGCCGCCGAATTGGGCGTCGCCGTCACCTCGATCTACTGGCACGTGGGCAACCGTGACGTGCTGGTGGACCAACTGGTGGACCGGGTGATCGCGGACATGGGCGCGATCTCGGTGGACGGGAGCACGCCGGTCGAGCGGGTGGTGTCGATCGCGCGAACGTGTCGGCGGATGATCCTGGAGCGCCCGCATCTGGTCGGCCTGGTCCGCGAGCGCGGTCTGGAATCGCTGATGATGCTGCCCGCCCGCAAGGCGCTGGTGCGCGAGATGACGGCGGCCGGGCTGCGCGGTGCGCGGGCGGGCGAGGCGGTACAGGCGGTGCAATACCAGATCGCCGGCTTCGTGATGCTGGAGCGGGCTCTGGAGAACAGCGCGGCCGAACCGCCCGCCGTGGATCACTGGCGCGGCGAGTTGGCGCTGGAGGACCCGGAACTGGCGGCGAGCCTGAGCAATGTCACCGACGGTGATCGGTTGTTCGTACTGTCGGTGCGGGCGCTGGTGGAGTCGCTGCTGGGGTGAGGACGGGATGCTCGGTCAGGGCACGCGGGGTGGCGCGCCGGCCAGGATGCGGCGCCAGGCGGCGGGGGACAGGGCATCCTGGGCCTGTGCCGCGTCGATCCGCGCCAGGGTGCGGGCCGGAGCGGTCAACAGGGCGGTGGTCCGCAGGAGCGAGCCGCCGATCCGGCGCGGCTCGCGACGCAGGCTCAGGGTCTCCTCGACCGCGTCCCGGTACGGACCCCTGCGCAGCACGATCCGAACCAGTTCGCGGCCGACCCGACGCCGACCCGCACGCGCGGCGGCCGTCAGCGCGCCGGGTGCCTGCCGGGTGCGCACGTCCGGACGGCCCCACGGCATCGAGGCCGGCGCCTCGCCTCGGGAGACCGCGATCAGCGCCGCGACCAGGTCGGTGCCACTGGCGGCGGCGTTGCCCGGCTCGGTCAGATAGGGGCGCACGTCGAGCCAGGCCGGGCCGTGCGCGGTCCGCACCGCGTCCAGCGACAGGCCGCCGTGCCAGCCGAGATGGCCGCCGAGCATCGCGACCTGCTCGCGCACTTCCGGAAGCACCACGCTGCTCTTGACCGCGCTCCCGCGCAGGTGTTCGTACGCATGCACCGCGACCAGCCGGCCGTGCTCGAAGACCGCCTGGGCGGACAGGACCGGGCCCTCGGCGGGCTCTTGGACCAGCACGCCGGCACCGTCCAAAAACGCCCCGTCCCGCTCCAACGTGTCGGCCAGCCGCAGCAGTTGCTCACGCCGCTCGACCCGGTACGCAGCCGGCAGCGTCTTCACGAACAGCGGCGGATCGGCGACCTGGCGCAACTCCTCGGCCGTGTGCACCACCACCGTCCCGGCCGGCTGCGGCATCGCGATCTCGGTGAGTGTGTTCGCCGCCGACGCCCGATCCGCGACCCGGCGCAGCGCCGCGAACGGTGGTACGGCCAGGGCCACACCGTGCGCGGTGACGCGCTGCGGTTCGCGGGCGAGCACCGCGACGTGCGCGTTGGTGGCCAGCAGCACCTCGTACGGCTCGGCGCGCAGCACCGCCTCGGTCCGGGCCAGCCAAGCCCACGGATCCGCGCCGAAGGCCGGTACCTCGTGCACCGCAACCACCGACTGCGGGCACCCGAAAGCCGGCCGACCGGGCGGCGCGAGCACCGCCACGTCCTGCCCTGACCGCCCGATCGCCATCGCGATCTGACGTGACGTCACCCCGAAGCCGTCCCCTAGCAGCACGCGCACGGGGGTCATCCTGGCACGAACGTGTGTCCGCGCTCACCACACACCTCGATGCCGGTTCGATTAGAATCGCGCCCATGCACCGCCCGGACCCCGCCACCGCGTCGACGTCGCTGTTCGCGACGCTGCTCGCGCTGGTCGGCTTCGGGTTGTTCGTGGACGGGGCACTGCCCGCACTGGTCGCCGTCGCGGTGACCGTGGTGCTCACGCTGGCCTGCTGCGCCGTCTCGTGGGCGCCGTCCGCCGAGCGGGCGCGGGTGCGCGGTGCGGTGTTGCGCGAACAGGCCGATCGGCTGGCCTTCCTGCCCTCCCGTGATCCCGACGGGCCTGGTCGATCGCGGCCCAGAGCACCGGGAGCGGGCCCGGCGGCCTGCTGACCCCGTTTTTCGCTCCGAAGGTTCGGCACGGTTCCTGTGCCGAAGGTTCGGTACGACCTTCTTGCTCCGAAGGTTCGGCACGCCGCCCTGACGCAGCCCTGATTCCCGCGTCACGGAAGGCCCTTCCATGTTCGGCATCCCTGTTCTCGGCGTCGCGCACGACGTCCTGCTCACGCTCGCGGACGCGCTCGCGCCGCTGCTCGGCACCGGCTCGGTGGCCGGCGCCGTGGTCGTGTTCACCGCATGCGTGCGACTCGCCATCGTTCCGCTCGGTTACGCCCAGGCCCGCGCCGAGGTGGCCCGCGCCCGACTCGCCCCCGAGGTCCGCCGGCTCCGCGACAAGCACGCCAGGGACCCGCAGCGGCTCGGACGTGAACTGGCGGCGCTGCACCGGCAGTCCGGCACCTCGATGTTCGCCGGCATCCTGCCGGCGCTGGCCGGCCTGCCGTTCCTGTTCCTGACATACCGTCTGTTCAGCGGCGACCGCGCCCTGTTGGAGCACACACTGGCCGGCGCGCCGCTGGGCCTGCATCCGGCGACCGGCCTCGGCGGACCGCACGCGCTCGTGCTCGTCGGCCTGTTGGCACTGCTCGCGGGCGTGGCCTACGCGCAGCACCACGCCGCCGCGGCCGTCCCGGACGCGCCCGCGCTGGTGCGGTGGATGCCGTTCGGCACGGTGCTCACCGCGGCCTTCGTGCCGCTCGCGGCCGGCCTGTACCTGCTCACGAGCACCGCGTGGACCACCGCCGAACGCCCGTTGCTGCGCCGGTTGGCCACCCGGCGCGCGGATCGCGTCGTACCCGGGCACTAGCGTTTCGCGCAGTCGTTTCGCGCAGTGACGACGTGAATCTGATCCGAGATCGGAAAAGAGCACCCCATGGCTACGAACAAGTTCGGCGCGACCTGTGCCACGTGCACGACCTACGTCAAGGCCGGCGACGGTTTGTTGGTGCGCATCGACGGCAAGTGGGTGACGTATTGCGCGACCTGCGGCGAGCCCAAGCCCGCCGCGCCGCCCCGCGGCAACCACGACGGCTGGCATCGCGGGCCGATGGCCGCGTTCGACGTGGAGACGTCCGGCGTGGATCCGCACACGGACTTCATCGTCACCGCCGCACTCGTCGACTCGGCCGGTATCCGGCAGTCCTGGCTGCTCGATCCGGGCGAGCGGGAGATCCCGGCCGAGGCGAGCGCGATCCACGGGATCGGCACCGAACGGGCCCGGGCCGAAGGGCGCCAACCCGCGCTGTGCCTGGCCGAGATCGGTACGGCGATGGCCGAATACCTGGCGGCGGGCACGCCGATCGCGATCTACAACGCGCCCTTCGACCTGACCATCCTGCAAACCGAGCTGCACCGCCACAACCTGCCGCAACTCCCGTATACCGCACCGATCATCGATCCGCTGGTGATCGACAAGCAACTGGACCGCTACCGCAGAGGAAAGCGCACCCTGGCCGCCACCAGTGCGTTCTACGAGGTGGTGCTCACCGACGCGCACACCGCCGACGGCGACGCGCTGGCGTGCCTGTTGCTCGCCCAGGATCTGGGCGCGCGGTTCCCGGAGTTGGCCGCCGACTCGCTGCACACGCTGCACGAGAAGCAAGCCCGCTGGTACGCGGAGCAGGCGGCCTCGCTCCAACAGTACTTCGACCGCCGGAACCCGGACGGCGGCGCAGTGGTCGACCCGAACTGGCCGGTGATTCCCGGCGGTCCGGACGGGCCGGGTTCGCCGAGCCTGCCCGGCACGTCGACCGGGGCGAGCGCGTGGCGGCCGGAGGACGGGCGGGAGCCTTCGGGGTCGAGTGCGTGGCGGCCGGAGGCAGGGGCGTAGGTGGTTTCGGCCGCGGTGTCAGTGGTTCGTGGCGAGGGCGCCGAGACGGCCGTCGATCAGCTCCAACACCTGCTCGGCGTACGGCAGATGGCTGTGGTCGTGGGTGACCAGGACGGTGGCCGTGCCGTTCGCGCGGGTCAGCTCGGTGAGCAACGCCACGATCGCGGCGCCGCGTTCGTGGTCGAGGGCGCTGGTGGGTTCGTCGACCAGGAGCACGGCCGGCTCGTTCATCAGGGCCCGGGCGATGTTGACGCGTTGCCGCTGGCCGCCGGAGAGCCGCTGCGGACGGTGCTCGGCGTGCTCCGCGAGGCCGACCCGGTCGAGCAGGTCCAGCGCCCGGGCGCGGGCCCGGCGGGCACTGCGCCCGGCCAGGTGCGCCATCACCTGGAGTTGCTCGACGCAGGTCAACGACGCGAGCAGGTTCGGTTGTTGGAACACGATCCCGATCGTGGTGCGGCGCAAGCGGGCGCGTTCGGCGGCGGACAACGCCGCGGCGTTCCGGCCGGCGATCACCACCCTGCCGTCGTCCGGCCGGGTCAGCGTCGCGGCGACGGCGAGCAGACTGGACTTGCCGGACCCGGACGGCCCGACCACGGCGGTCAGCGTGCCGGGCGGCACGAACAGCGAGACCCGATCCAGGGCGGTCAGCCGGGTGTCGCCGTCGGGGTAGGTGAGGGTGACGTCGGCGAGTTCGAGACCGGGGGACGGGCGCATCGGGTGCCTCTCGGGTTCGCCGGTGCCGGCGTGGGACACGGATCGGGTGCCGTGGGTGGGGCGGGTCGGCCATCCGGGCTCGGTGGGGTGGCGGAGCGCGGGGTGCTCGGGCTCGGTGGTGTGGCATGGCGCGGGCCGCTCGGGCCGGGTGGTGTGGCGTGTTGCGGGCCGCCCGGCTTCGCGCCACGTCGGATGGCTCATCGGGTGCCGCTCAGTGCGGTGTGCGGGTCGACGGCGGTGACCCGGCGGATGGCGAGGGCGGCACCGACCATGCCGAGCAGGATCAGTACGGCCGCCGGGAGCAGCGTGGTCGACGTATCCACCACGTATGGCACACCCGCCGGCGCGACCGCGCCGAACAGCGCGGCGGCTCCGGTGCCCAGGGCAGTGCCCACCAGCAGCACCACGAACGCCTGGCCGAGCGCGTCCCGGAGCAGATAGCCGGTGGGCGCGCCGAGCGCCTTGAGTACCGCGACGTCGCCGGCCCGCTGGATCGTCCACACGGTGAAGAACGCGCCGACCACGAGCGCGGAGATCGCGAACAGGAAACCGCGCATCAGTTGAAGCGACCCGTTCTCGGCGGAGAACGACCCGATCGCGCTTCGGGCGTCGCCGATCGAGGTGGTACGGGTGCCGATCGCGCGGTCGGCCGCCGCGGTGTGCGCGCCGGCCAGGTCCAGCGCGATCACGGTCGCGTGCGGACCACCGCGCTGCGGCCCCGGGCGCAGCGGCTGCCAGTCGGCCAGGGTGGTCCAGGCGACCGGCGCGTGACTGTACGAGGACCCGGACACCACGGCCGCGACGGTCAGCGACGTGTCGGCGCCGACACTCAGCCGGGCGCCGACCTCGACGTGCAGATCCTCGGCCAGCGGCCGAGACAGTACGACGGTGCCCGGCGCCAGCGCCCGCGGCGCGAGCGGCCCGCCGGGCTCGACGCCGAATGCGGCGGCGGCAGCGGTCCGCTCGCCGACGCCGAGCCGGGTCATCGCGATGCCCAGCGGCGCCGCCGAACGCACCCCCGGCTGCTCGGCCCAGCGCCGCCACTGGCTCTCGTTCACGGCCGAGTCCGCGAACGAGACGCCCTGCCCGGACGCGGGCGCGGCGAACGCGAGCCGATCGGCGGGCAGCGCGTCGACGGCCGACGTATTGGCCCGCCCGAGCCCGACGGTCAACCCGGACACCAGGCCGACGAGTGCGGTGATCAACACCACGGTGACGATCATCAGGGCGAACCGCCCTCGGGCGAACACGAGGTCTCGCAGCGCGACGAACACGGTGGGTCGGGGCCTCCTCGGTGGAAGATCTACGGCGTCGCGGCGTGGGAGATCCGCGGGGTGATCCCCAAGTCCGGTGAGATCAGCCCGTCCGGCGTTCGAGGACAACCCGACTATCGTCCTCACCAACCGCAGCGTCATCGATCGAGCTGTCCGCCCCCGGATCAACCTTTCGATCGATGCCGCCTACACCCGTCCCGTTTACCCTTGACCCGATATGTACCTCACCATCACCCCGACCCAGGTCCCCCGCGCGCTCCGCGCCTGTATGCACGGGCTCGTGGTGCTCCTCCTCGCCGTCGCGGCACTGCGCGCACTGGTCGGCGCGGACGCGTCCGGCGGGCGGGCCGCGCTGATCGTGGTCGGTGCGGCGGTCACGGCCGGGGTCTACGCCGCCGGCAACCTGCTGCCCTCGGTGGGGCCGTCACGGCGCGCCTCGATGGTGTGGCTGGGGTGTCTGACGCTGGCCTGGGGCGGCTTCTACGCGCTGACGGCGGAGGGGATCTGGTTCGCCTTCCCGCTGTTCTTCCTGGTTCCGCACCTGCTGCCGGTGCGGCTCGCGGTGCCGGCGGTGGCCGGGCTGACAGTGCTCGCGATCGTGGGCTACGGGGCGCATCGCGGCGGGTTGGCGGTGGGCATGGTGCTCGGTCCGGTGCTGGGCGCGGCGGTGGCGATGGCGACCGTACTGGGCTACCAGGCGCTGCACCGGGAGAGCGAGGAGCGCCGCCGGCTGGTGGAGGACGTGGTCGCGGCACGCGCCTCGCTGGCCGCGGCCGAGCGGCATGCCGGGGTGCTCGCGGAGCGTGAGCGGTTGGCCCGGGAGATCCACGACACACTCGCTCAGGGCTTCAGCAGCATCCAACTGCTCCTGCGCGCGGCGGAGCGGGCGCTTCCGGCGGATCCGCTCGCCGCGGACCGGCACGTGCGGCTCGCCCGGATCACCGCGACCGACAACCTGGCCGAGGCACGCCGATTCGTCCGGGCGCTGGCCCCGCCGGAGTTGGACGGGTCCTCGCTGCCGGCGGCGCTGGAAAGGCTGTGTGCGCGGACCGCGGCCGAGGCGGAATTGCACGTGCGTTTCCACAGCACGGGTGACGCGGTGGGACTGCCGACCGCCGTCGAGGTGGCGCTGCTGCGGATCGCCCAGTCGGCGCTGGGCAACACCGTGCGGCACGCGGGGGCGTCCCGGGCCGAGGTGACGCTGAGCCACATGGATGCCTCGGTGACGCTGGACGTGGTGGACGACGGGCGGGGCTTCGATCCGGCGGGGCGATCCGGGCTGTCCGGGCTGTCCGGGCGGGGCGGCGGGGTCGGGACGGCCGGTACCGGGTTCGGGCTGGCCGCGATGCGGACTCGGGCTGCCGAGTTGGGCGGGGTGCTCACGGTGGAGTCGCGGCCGGATCAGGGTGCGGCGATCGCGGTGACGTTTCCGGTGCCGGTGCCGGTGCCGGTGCCGGTGTCTGCGCCGGGTGGGTCGGCGCGGTGATCCGGTTGTTGCTGGCCGACGACCATCCGATCGTGCGGGCGGGGCTGCGTGCGGTGTTGGCGGCGGAGCCGGACTTCGCGGTGGTGGGTGAGGCGGACACCGCCGAGCGGGCGATCGAGTTGGCCCGTTCGCTGGCGCCGGACGTGGTGCTGATGGATCTGCGGTTCCGCCCGGGCGGGATGCACGGGAACGCGGCCACGGCGGCGATCACGGCCCTGCCGGACGCACCGCACGTACTGGTGCTGACCACGTACGACACCGATGCGGACATCTTGGCGGCGGTCGAGTCGGGCGCGCTGGGCTACTTGCTCAAGGACGCCCCGCCCGAGGAACTGGCCGCCGCGGTTCGTACCGCCGCGGCCGGCGAATCGGCACTCGCGCCGCGGATCGCCGGCCGGCTGCTGAGCCGGCTGCGCGACCCACTGCCGACGCTGACCACGCGCGAGACCGAGGTGTTGTCGCTGGTCGCGGACGGGCTGTCCAACCTGGCGATCAGCAAGGCGCTGTTCCTGAGCCAGGCCACCGTCAAGTCCCATCTGGTGCACATCTACGCGAAGCTCGGCGTCGACTCGCGCACGGCGGCGGTGGCTGCGGCGGTGCAACGCGGAGTGCTGGGACGGCGGTGAACTCGCCGCGGGGCGGTGTGCGCCTCACCGCGATCCGCCCCGCCGTGTGCGTTTCGGGGACGGCCGGGCGGTGCGCGTTTCGGTCGGTGGGCGGGTCGGTTACGCCGGGCTGCCCGTAGGGTCTCGGCATGACCGTGTTGCACGTGAAGGGTCGCGTTCTGATCGGCCCGGACGAAGTTCGTGACGAGATGTGGATCGTCGGCGGGCGGATCACCTTCGATCGGCCGACCTCCCTCGCCGTCGATGCGACATTGGAGGGTTGGGTACTGCCCGGCCTGGTCGACGCGCACTGCCACGTCGGGATCGACGAACACGGCGCCGTCGACGCCGCCACCTCCGAACGCCAGGCACAGACCGATCGGGACGCCGGCGCGCTGTTGTTGCGGGACGCGGGCTCGGCCGCCGACACGCGTTGGATCGACGGTCGGGAGGACCTGCCCCGACTGATCCGCGCGGGTCGCCATCTGGCCCGGCCCAAGCGCTACATCCGCAACTACGCACACGAGATCGAGCCCGGCGACCTGACCGCGTTCGTGATCCAGGAGGCCCGGCGCGGCGACGGCTGGGTCAAGCTGGTCGGCGACTGGATCGACCGGGACACCGGCGACCTGTCCCCGCTGTGGCCACTGGACGCGCTCAAGGAGGCGATCGCCGCGGCGCACGCCGAGGGCGCCCGGGTCACCGCGCACTGCTTCGCCGAGAACTCGCTCCCTGATCTGGTCGAGGCGGGCATCGACTGCATCGAGCACGCCACCGGCCTGACCGAGGACCTGGTCCCGCTGTTCGCCGAGCGCGGCGTGGCGATCGTGCCGACGCTGGTCAACATCGCCACCTTCCCCGGCATCGCCGACCGGGCGGCCGACAAGTTCCCGACCTACGCCGCGCACATGCGCGCGCTGCACGCGAACCGCTATGCCACGGTCCGGGCCGCCTACGACGCCGGCATCCCGATCTTCGTCGGCACCGACGCGGGCGGTTCGCTGCCGCACGGCCTGGTCGCCGACGAGGTGGCCGAACTGGTCGCGGCCGGCATCCCCGCGGCCGACGCCCTCTCCGCCGCGTGCTGGTCCGCCCGATCCTGGCTCGGCCGCGATGCCATCGCCGAGGGCGCCTCCGCCGACGTGGTCGTCTACGCGGCGGACCCCCGCACGGACGTCGCCGTCCTGGCCGACCCCCACGCGGTGATCCTGCGCGGGAGGGTGATGCCACGCTGACCCGTCGGGCGCCGCCGACCCGGGTCGACGATTACCGGGATCGGCCTGCGAAGGCTCGGAAGACGCCCCCGGGGTCGACGTGGGCCGCCTCGGCGAAATCCGAAAAGAAGAGGTTGGTGATCGCCGGATCGGCCTGCACCTCGTGGACGGCACGATCCGGAACGCACGCGGGGACGAAGCGTCGACGGGTCCGGATTCTTGCCCTCGGGCCGCGTGTCGAGGGCGATCAGCGCGTGGTCGGCGGACCGCATCGTGCGCCGATCGGCGACGAACACCACGGATCGGTCCTCGCCCCACCGGACCGCGATGACGACGTCGTCGGGTTCGGAGCCCGCCCGGACGGGATCGTCGACGGGGCCGCCTGAGCGGGGCGTCGGCCCGGTTCCTTCGACGGTTGCGACCGACGTCTCGCTGGGCAGGGGTGTGTGGCCGCGACCCCGTCGGGAGGTCGAGCCGGCGGCGGAGTACGTGGCGCGCCTGTCGTCGGATGAGGGCAGCTCAGGGGCCTTTCGTACGGGCACCACGCGTCGACCTCCCGGGCCGGGGCCTAAGCGCGGTGTGCCGTGCTCGGGTGGGTGTGGTACTCGGTGGGGTCGCCGCGGAAGGTGATGGTGCCTCGGTTGAGGGCGTAGACGACCTCGGCGCGTTGCAGGGCCTCGCCGGTGTGTTGTTCGACCAGGATCACCGTGCGGTCGGCGTCGGCCAGGGTGGTGACGACCTCGTAGAGCCGGGCGGCGACTCGCGGAGCCAGCCCCTGGCTGAGTTCGTCCAGGAGGAGGAGCTTGGCGGGGGTGAGCAGGGCGCGGCCGACCGCGAGCATCTGCTGTTCGCCGCCGGAGAGGGTGCCGGCCCTCTGGGCCAGTCGGTCGCCCAGGATCGGGAACGCGGTCAGCGCGGGCCCGATGTCGCCGCCGTCGGCGAACAGTTTCAGGTTGTCGGCCACGGTCAGCCCGGCGAACACGCCGCCGCGTTCGGGGATCAGGGTCAGGCCCGCGCGGGCTCGCCGGTCGGCGGGCCATCCGGTGATGTCCACCCCGTTCCAGAGCACCCGGCCGGCGCTCGGGCGGACCAGGCCGGCCAGGGTGTTCAGCAGCGTGCTGCGGCCCGAGCCGTTGCGGCCGACCAGGGCCGTCACCGCGCCCGAGGGGAATTCCAGGTCGACGCCGTGCAGCGCCTCGATCGGGCCGTAGCGCACCCGAAGTCCGGTGACCGACAAGGCGATCGGCATCAGAGGTACACCTCCCGGGCGCGCTCGTCGGCGCGGATCTCGTCCGGCGTGCCGGCCGCCACGATCCGGCCCGCGGCCATTACGTGCACGGTGTCGGCGACGCCGAACACCAGGTCCATGTCGTGTTCGACCAGCAGGATGGCCAGGCCGTCGGCGGCCAGCGCGCGCAGTTCGTGTCGCAGCCGGTCGGCGTGCGCGTCGTCCAGCCCACTGGCCGGCTCGTCCAGGAGCAACACCGACGGGGACGACGCGAGCGCGCGGGCCAGTTCGACCATGCGCATTATCCCGACCGGGAGTTCGCCCGCCGGTGTGTGTGCCTGCTCGGTCAACGCGAGTCGGCGCAGCGCCGCCTCGACCGCGACCCTGGTTCGCCCCCGGGCCGGGTCGGGCAGGCCGAGCAGCCGGGCCATGGCGGAGGAACCGGACCGGTTCTCCGCCGCCACCCGCAGGTTGTCCACCACCGTCAGACTGGGGAACACCGACACCACCTGGAACGTACGGGCCAACCCGAGCCGGGCCCGCCGATGCGCCGGCAGCCGGGTGACGTCCCGCCCGCCCAGGTACACCCGACCGGCATCGACCCGACCACCCGCGAGGCAGTCGAACAGGGTGCTCTTGCCCGCCCCGTTCGGCCCGATCACCGCCGTCACCACGCCCGCCGGCACGACCAGATCCACCCCGTCCACGGCCCGCAACCCGCCGAACCGCCGGACGATTCCCTCGGCCCGCAGCACACCCGCCGACCCACCGCCGCCCGGGTCCGGCCGCGTCGACTCCGAGGCCCCGTTCACGGGCGCACCCGGGCACGCAGGGTCCGGCCGAGCGGGGTCAGGCGGACCGGGACCGGCTCCACCGGGGCGGTCGGGCGGCCCGCGACCAGGCGCAGGACCGTGGCCGGCACGCCACCCGGCATCCGGGACAGCAGTACGGCCAAGGCGCCGACCACGATCGTGGACATGCCGGCCGTGGTGGCCGCGTCCAGGGCCACCACCAAACCGGCGGCCAGTACCGCGCCCGCAGCGCTGTCCACGCCGAAGACGACCACCGCCGCGAACCAGACCAGCCCCAGGACCGGGTCGAAGGCCGCCGCGTCGAAGGCTCGGCCGCCCATCCCGAGCAGCGCGCCACCCAGTGCGGCCACGCCGGCGCCGATCGCGAAGACGAAGACCTTGGCGGAGGAGACGTCCACACCGGCCGCCGCCGCGCCGCGCTCGTGGTCACGGACCGC
Organism: Embleya sp. NPDC005575; assembly: GCF_040605455.1. Lineage (NCBI taxonomy): Bacteria > Bacillati > Actinomycetota > Actinomycetes > Kitasatosporales > Streptomycetaceae > Embleya > Embleya sp. NPDC005575. The sequence continues at coordinate 20,733 of NZ_JBEXCV010000140.1, forward strand.
GACCAGCATCCGGCCGAGTCGGCTCACGTGCAGCCGGCGGATCACCAGCAGGACCAGCCCCAGGCAAGCCAACTCCATTGCGTAGAAGGCCCGTTCGCCCTCGAAGGGCCATGGGTGTTCGAGTACCGCGTCGCTGGTGAAGCGCGGTTGGGCGAAGACGAACCGGCTGACCACCGCGGCCACCGCGAACGTGGTCAGCGCCAGTGTCAACCCGCGCCGCCGAATCGCCGGCCACCCGGTCAACAGGCCGACCGGCACCACCAACAGCGCGGCCAGGAACAGCGCGACCAGGCCCGGGACGTGCCGGCTCAGCAGCTGCCCGGCGAACAGCGCGCCCAGACCGGCGAAGCCGGCCTGGCCGAGCGAGATCTGGCCCGCGTACCCGGTGAGCATCACCAGCGACACGAACACGATCGCCATCGCCGGTACCTGCTGGGCGATCCGCAGATGCTCCGCGCCCAGGGCGAGCGGCGCCGCGGCGACCGCGACGAACGGCACCCACCAGCCCGCCGGCGCACTCTCCCCGCGCCCCGTCCCTATCCGGGTCGCCGCCCGCGTGGCGTCCGGGTCGCCCACCTCGATCATCCGCGGCAGCACCAGCAGCGCGACCAGCATCACCACCACGAACAGGTTCGCCTGGAGCGCCTGGATCAGCCCCCACGAGTCGAGTTCCAGCCGGGACAGTTCGCTCTGCCCCACCCCGATCGCCAGCGCCGCCAGGATCGCCACCGGCAGACTGGCCAGCCGGGCGACCACCGCGACGCCGATCGTCTCCAGTACCAGCAGGGTCAGCCCGTACGGATCCAGCCGTAGGTGCGGTGCCAGCAGCACTCCGGTCAACCCCGCCAGCATCGACCCGAAGGCCCAGCCCGCCGCGGCCACCCGATCGGCCGGCACGCCCGCCAACTCGGCCAGCGCCGGCCGGTCCACCACCGCGCGCAGCCGCACGCCGAACCGGGTGTACCGGGTTACGCCGGCCACCAGCACGGCGACCGCGATCACCACGCCCAGTTCGACCAGTGTGCCGGTGGCCACGGACGTGTCGCCGGGCAACGCCACCGACCCGGTCGGCACCATCGAGGGCGGGTCCAGGCGGGCCTGGGTGCCCCAGGTCAGCGTCGCGACACCGACCAGGAGCACGAACACACCCAGCGAGGCGACCAGCATCCGGGCCGGGCCCGCCCCCTCGTGGTGCAGCCCGCGAAAGACGAAGCGCTCCAGGACCAGGCCGAGCGCCGGCGCCACCACGCCCACGTCGAGCAGCACGGCCGCCCACAGCGGCCAGCCCCACACCCGTACCTGCTGCCAGACCAGGTAGGCCACGATCATCGCGAGCGCGCCGAAGGACAGGTTGAACACGCCGGTCGCCCGGTAGGAGGTGATCATCCCGACCGCCGCGAGCGCCGCGATCGCGCCCACGCCCAGTCCGGCCAGGGCCAGTTCCAGAGTGAGCACGATGCTCAGCCGCCGGTCGCGGGCGTGCTCGGCCCGTCGGGCCCGGTGTCACCGGGATCGCGCGGCTCCGCCGACGCGCCGGCCGATCCGGGCCGCGACCCGGGCCCGGCGGACTCCGACCCGGTGGACCCGACGGCCGTCGACCCGACGGGCCCCGGCGTGAACGCCCCCGACCCGCCGACCCATGGCGCGGTCCGCGCCCAACCCGGTCCCGGGTCGCACAACCGGCACGGCCGCAGATCCTTGTTCCGCGCCATCGTCTCGTCCACGGGAAACACCCCGTTCTTGCCCAGCACCAGCGAGCACCCGGACCGGTGGTACCGCGCGCCACCCGGCACCGAGACCCACACCGCGGCGGCGGGCGGCTGCTCCGCCGCGTCGGCCGGCACCGGCTCGACCAGCAGTTCGTACAGCCGGCCCATCATCGACCGCAGCTCCGCGTCCACCGCGCCCGACCCGTCCGCCGTACCGCGTCGGGTGCCCACCACGAGCACCGCGCCCGCGACGATCAGGGCCGCACCCGGAATGGTCGCCGAGGCCAGATAGGGCAATTGGCGCGCCTCATACCGTTCGCCCGATACGCCGTACCAACCCAGCGCACACAGCAGCGCGCCGCACAGGCCGACCAGCCAGCCGCCCCGCGTGCGCAACAACCGCCGCAAACCCTCCATGGTCGCGGCCGCCTCGGTCGTACGCTGTCGTTCGATAGGGGAGTTCGCCTTTCCCGTGGAACCTGCCGAGTCCGTCGAACCTGCCATAGGGTCCACCCGTCGAGTCCGCCCGATCGCGCATCCGTGCCTCAGCGTAGTTCGCCGGGATCTGGTCATACGGGCCGGAACACGATTGGATACCGAGTCGCACGTGGCAACATGACTTGCCGGTAACCCAGGTACTACCTGGCTACATCAACAGCAACAGGACGCCGGGCGACCGGCGGAACGGGTGGTGAATGCACGTGAGCGTGGACATGATCAACGAGCGGGCGACAACGGGCACCGGCTTCGGTCGTCGCAAGGGGACGCGTCGGGCATGGCTGGCCCTGCCGGTGGCGGCGGTGCTGGTGATGTCCGGTTGCAGCAGCGACGACGACAAGAAGGACGACAAGGGGAAGTCGACCTCGTCGGCGTCCGCGCCGGCCGCCCCCGCGGCGACGACGCCCGCGCCCGCCGGGTCCACGCC
>NZ_JBEXCV010000141.1:0-23004 GCF_040605455.1 Embleya sp. NPDC005575
CGCCCCGGCGCGGGGGTGCGGCACGCCGGCGACGCGACAGCGCGGCCGTACCGGGTGCGGTATCCCGAGGTGCCCGCAACGCCGGGTCACGACACGATCGCGATCCCCGCAGCGCCGCGCGATGCGGTGCGGTGCTTCGAGCAGGCGTCGGCGATGCATTCGGATGTCGCCCGATCGGCCCAATCGGGTTTACCGGGGCGTTGTTCGCATAGGGTGCGCCGCCAGGGCGTGGCCGGATCCCGCGTGACCTGCGGCAGAGTTGGGGGCGGGGCATTTCGGCCGGGTTCGACGGGCGCATACGGGATTCGAACCGCCATATCGTGGGGACACTTTCCGGTTACGGCTTCGCCTATACCGCCCCCGAACGCCCCGCGCGTCACCCGACAGGCGCATACTGGTGGGGATGACGACGTCAGCCGTGACCCGGCGCATTCTGCCCACCAGTCCCTTCAATGTCCCGGTCGCTCCCATCATCGAGGATTTCGAACTCGGTGCACGAGTGACGCACGATCAGTACGGACTCGGTCGGATCGTCGGTGTCGAAGAGGACATCGCGGTCACTGTCGATTTCGGGTCGCGTCAGGAGCGGATCTGCCGTCCCTACGCGAAGCTGAGCAACCTCTGAACATCCCGACTCCACGCGGTCGGCATATGGGAGGCGCCCCCGGGTAACCGGGTCGGCGCCTCCTTTCGTTGCGCGGCACCGTCCCGGGCGCCGGCCATCGCTCGCCCGGTCCGGTCCATTTCCGGCCATGCGCCCTTGCCCGGCGCGGCCGGCCGGCTACGAATCCTGTGCGAATAACGGCCGGGTTGTGTGGGGCGGTGCGCGCCGCGCTCGGGTGGTCTGTGTGCTTTCGGGGTCTGTCGCGTGTTCGCTTCGCACTCCGGCACGGGCCGGTTGCTCCGCGCCGGAGTGCCTGTGCGCTACGGGCGCGCCTTTGCCCATGCCGGGGTGTCGGCGTGCGGGTCGGAAGCGTGTGTGTGCCGATCCGGCCGGTGCGGGTTTCCGGGGTGCCCCCGCGCGGGGTGTGGGCCGATTCGGTGGGTGCGGCCGCGTAGCGGAGGGGCATCCCGTCGCGGAGCGCACGGTCGGGGCGTGCAACCGGCCGCCCCCGTCCCGGGTTGTTCGCGCAGCGCGGCGACCTGCCGGCCAGGTGCGCGCTCCATTCGGGAATAGCCCGCCCTGGATCTCGCTTGCATCGGGTGATTGAGTGTTCAACTACTGAGAGAGTGGTCATCGTGCAGTTCGGGATCTTCACCGTCGGAGACGTCACCGTCGACCCCACCACCGGTCGGGAGCCCACCGAGCACGAGCGGATCAAGGCGATGGTGGCGATCGCGCTCAAGGCCGAGGAGGTCGGTCTGGACGTGTTCGCGACCGGGGAGCACCACAACCCGCCGTTCGTGCCCTCGTCGCCGACCACGCTGCTCGGCTACGTGGCCGCGCAGACCAAGCGGATCATCCTCTCCACGTCCACCACGCTGATCACCACCAACGACCCGGTGAAGATCGCCGAGGACTACGCGATGCTCCAGCACCTGGCCGACGGCCGGGTGGACCTGATGATGGGCCGGGGCAACACCGGACCGGTCTATCCGTGGTTCGGCCAGGACATCCGCCAGGGCATACCGCTGGCGATCGAGAACTACGCGCTGCTGCACGAGCTGTGGCGCAACGACGTGGTCGACTGGGAGGGCCGGTTCCGGACCCCGCTCCAGGGCTTCACCTCGACTCCGCGACCGCTGGACGGCGTTCCGCCGTTCGTGTGGCACGGCTCGATCCGCAGCCCCGAGATCGCCGAACAGGCCGCCTACTACGGCGACGGATTCTTCGCCAACAACATCTTCTGGCCCCGGGACCACTTCGTCCGGCTGATCAACCTCTACCGCGACCGCTTCGAGCACTACGGCCACGGAACACGCGAGCAGGCCATCGTCGGGGTCGGCGGTCAGGTGTTCATGCGCAGGAACTCGCAGGACGCGGTGCGCGAGTTCCGTCCCTACTTCGACAACGCGCCGGTGTACGGCCACGGCCCGTCGCTGGAGGAGTTCACCGACCAGACGCCGCTGACCGTGGGCAGCCCGCAGGAGGTCATCGACAAGACGCTGACCTTCCGCGACTCGTTCGGCGACTACCAGCGCCAGCTGTTCCTGATGGACCACGCGGGACTCCCGCTGAAGACCGTGCTGGAGCAGCTCGACCTGCTCGGCGAGGAGGTACTCCCGGTGCTGCGCAAGGAGTTCGCGGCCCGACGCGGAGCCGACGTGCCCGCGGGCCCGACTCACGCGGCGCTGGTGGCCCGGCGGGACGAGGCCGCGGTGGAGGCCGCTGCGAACGAGAGTACGCCGGCCCTCTGACGGTCGTACACACCGCCGGACACGGCACCGCACACAGCACCAAACCCACCAAAGAGAGAAAGGAAGGAGGGTCACCATGGCGCAACCGGTCAAGCTCGCGGTCGTCTCGGCCGGACTGGGCAAACCCTCGTCCACCCGCATGCTCGGCGACCGACTTGCCGAGGCCACCAGGCGGCAGCTGGTCGATCGGGGCGTCGAGGTCGACGTGCACACGGTCGAACTGCGTGACGTCGCGGTGGACATCGCACACAACCTGGTCACCGGCTTCCCACCGCCGGGCCTGCGCGCCGCGATCGAGACGGTCACCCGTGCGGACGCCCTGATCGCGGTCACGCCGATCTTCACCGCGTCCTACAGCGGGCTGTTCAAATCCTTCTTCGACGTGTTGGACAACACCGCGCTGACCGGGAAACCGGTACTGATCGCGGCGACCGGCGGCACCGCGCGCCACTCGCTGGCCCTGGAGCACGCACTGCGCCCGCTGTTCGCCTACCTGCGGGCGACGGTCACCCCGACCTCGGTGTACGCGGCGACCGAAGACTGGGGCGCGTCGGCGGGTGCCGGCGACGACTTGGCCGCGCGGATCGCCCGCGCCGGCGGCGAACTCGCCGACCTCGCGGCGGGACTGCCGCGGGCCGCATCCGGTCCCACCGCGGAATTCGAGGAAGTGGTCCCGTTCGCCGCGCAGTTGGCCGCGCTGCGCCGCGGATGAGCACCGCCGCCCGGGCGCCGAAAGTGCACTTCGGCGCCCGGGCCCACGTTCGGCGCCCGGGTCAGGCCCGTTCGAACCACCGGCGCGGGTTGTCCACCAGCATCGTGGTCAGATCCGTGTCGGACACGCCCTGCGCCCGCAGCGCCGGAAGCACGTCGTTCAGCACGTGCCGGTAGTGCCAGTCGGGCAGCAGCGGCATCAACTCCGGGTCGATCCAATCGATATGGCACGCGGCGTCCTGGGACAGCACCAGGCTCGACGCATATCCCCGGCGGCACATCTCGACCACGATCGCGACGCGATCGGCAAACGACAACGTGGTGTCGAGGCCGAACCGGTCCATGCCCAACAGGTGGCCTGCGTCCGCGAGTTCGGTCAGGTGATCGGCATCGTCGGTGTCCCCGCTGTGTGCGAGTTGCACGCGTGCGGCGGGCACGCCCTCCTCGGTCAGCACCCGGCGTACGTGCGATCCGGTCCTGGTGCGCGGGTGGGTGTGCACCATGATCGGCACGCCCGTCTCCAGGTGCGCCCGGGCCACCGCGCGCAACACCCGCTCGACGCCGCCGGTCAGGCCCGGTTCGTCGATGGCGCATTTGAGCAGCGCGGCCTTGACCCCGGTGCCCTGAATGCCCTCGCGGATGTCCCGGACGAACAGGTCGACCATCGGATCCGGCAGACCCGGAAGCGCCCCCGGGCCCCGATGGCGGAAGAACGCCGGGACGTCGACGTAGGTGTAGATTCCGGTCGCGACCACGATGTTGAGGCCCGGAACCTGTTCGGCGATCCGCCGCACGCGCGGCACGTTCCGGCCGATTCCGTCCACCGTGGGGTCCACGATCGTGGTCACACCTGCCGCGCGCAGCGCTCGCAACCGCTCGACCGCGTCCGCGACCCGGGCCTCCTCGTCCCAGTCCGGGGACCAGTTGGCCTGGCTGTCCGGGGTCAGCACGAAGATGTGTTCGTGCATCAGGGTCGTGCCGAGCGCGGCGGTGGGCACCGGCCCGAGCACCGTCTCGATCTCGTTCACCGGCACCTGCGGCTCCTTCGGCTGCGTCACGCCGACCCGAGCCGGCGGCACGGCGCCACCGCCTCGGACCAAAAGCTCAGCTTTCCTGTGCTCGACTCTCCTTCGCAAATTCCAGACGTGCCTGGAGTTTGCGCATTCCGGCCAGCCAACGGTCGGGATCGGCGGCCCGCCCCGCGTACATCCGGGCCACCTCGGGGTGTGGCAGAACCAGGAACGGGGCGTTGTTCGCGATCGCCTCGGCGACCACCTCGGCGACCTCCGCCGGGTCGACCGCGCCGTCGTTCAGGAGCAGCGCCGCGGCCTCGCCGGTCGCGCCGAGCAGCGCGGTACGCACGCCCAGCGGGCAGATGGCCTGCACGGTGATGCCCTTGGCGCCGTAGGTGATCGCCATCCACTCGGCGAACGCGTACGCCGCGTGTTTGGTGACCGAGTACGCCGCCGCGTCCAACATGGTGAGCAGGCCGGCGGCGGAGACCGTGGTGACCAGGTGGCCGCGGCCCCGGGCCAGCCAGGCCGGGGTGAGCAACCGGGCGGCGCGTACGTGTGCCATCACGTTGACGTCCCACGAGCGGTCCCACGACTGCTCCGAGGCGTCCAGGCCGATGCCCTCGCCGATGCCGGCGTTGGCGCAGTAGATGTCGATCTCCCCGCCGAGCGCCTTGCGGGCACCGGTGATCAGCGCCGCGACGCCCTCCTCGCCGGCCGCGTCGCCCGGCAGCGCGATGCCGTCGATGTCGGCGGCGACCGCACGGCAAGCATCCGCGTCCAGGTCGTTGACCACCACACGCGCCCCGTCGGCGGCGAAACGCCGGGCCAGTGCCGCGCCGATCCCGGCGCCGGAGCCGGTGATCACCACATTGGCGCCGGCGAGCGCGGTCATCCGACACCGCCGGACAGGCTCACGCCGCCGTCGACCAGCAGCGTCTGACCGGTGATCCAACTCGCCTGCTCGGACAGCAGGAACGCCACCGCGCCGGCCACGTCCTCCGGCACACCCAGCCGGGCCATCGGATAGGCCGCCGCGACCTCTTCCTCGCGGCCCTCGTACAGCGCGGTCGCGAAGACCGTCTTGACCACGGCCGGCGCCACCGCGTTCACCCGTACCCGCGGCCCGAGTTCGCTCGCGAGCTGGGCGGTCAGGTGGGTCAGCGCGGCCTTGCTGACGCCGTAGAAGCCGATCCCCCGGGCGGGCCGCGCACCGGCGAGCGAGGACACGTTGACGATCGCGCCGCCGTGCTCGCCCAACCACGCCTTGTGTACGCGCTGGGTCCAGGCGAGCGCGGCGAGCAGGTTGACCTCCAGGATCTTGCGCCCGGCGTCGAGGTCGAGTTCCACCAGCGGGCCGTATACCGGGTTGATGCCGGCGTTGTTGACCAGCATGTCGATCCGGCCGAACGCCTCCAGGGTCGCGGTCACCGCGGCGTCCTGGTGGACCGGGTCGTGCGCCTTGCCGGCGACGCCGATCGCGTGTCCGGGGCCGCCGAGCGACTCGACCACCTCGGCCAGCGTGTCCGCGCCGCGCGCGGTCACGCAGACCCGGTCGCCGCGCGCGACCAGGGCCTGGGCGATGCCCAGGCCGATGCCTCGGCTCGCGCCGGTGACGATGGCTACGGGACGGGACGAGTCGCTCACTGGGCGGCTGCCTCTCGGTAGGACTTGAGCTCGCGGTGGGCGAGCGAACGACGGTGTACCTCGTCCGGCCCGTCGGCCAGGCGCAGCGTGCGCGCGTGCGTCCACAGCGACGCGAGCACGAAGTCCTGGGACAGGCCGCCCGCGCCGTGCGCCTGGATGGCCTTGTCCAGGATCCACTCGACGGTGAGCGGCGTGGCGATCTTGATCGATTGGATCTCGCGGTGCGCGCCGCGGTTGCCGACGGTGTCCATCAGCCACGCGGTCTTTAGTACGAGCAGGCGCAACTGTTCGATGCGCACCCGGGATTCGGCGATCCACTCCTGGATCACGCCCTGATCGGCGAGCGGCCCGCCGAACGCCTCGCGGGCGACCACCCGGCGGCACATCAGCTCCAGGCCGCGCTCGGCCATCCCGATCAGCCGCATGCAGTGGTGGATCCGGCCGGGGCCGAGTCGGGCCTGCGCGATGGCGAAGCCGTCGCCGGCGTTGCCGACCAGGTTCGTGGCGGGCACCCGTACGTTGTCGAAAACCACCTCGGCGTGACCGCCGTGCGGCCCGTCGGTGTAGCCGAAGACGTGCATCCCGCGGCGGATGTGCACGCCCGGGGTGTCGCGCGGCACCAGGATCATGCTCTGCCGGCGGTGGCGCGGCGCGTCCGGGTCGGTCTTGCCCATCACGACCAGGATCTCGCAGGTGGGCGCCATCGCGCCGGAGGACCACCACTTGCGGCCGTCGATCACGTACTCGTCGCCGTCGCGCACGATGCGCGTGGTGATATTGGTGGCGTCGGAGGAGGCGACGTCCGGTTCGGTCATGCAGAACGCCGAGCGGATGCTGCCCTCCAGCAGCGGCTTCAGCCACCGCTCCTGCTGCTCGGGCGTGCCGAAGTCGTGCAACAACTCCATGTTGCCGGTGTCGGGCGCGGCACAGTTGAGCGCCTCCGGGCCCAGGTGCGGACTGCGCCCGGCGATCTCGGCCAGCGGCGCGTACCGGAGGTTGGTCAGACCCGCGCCCTCGGCGCCCGGCAGGAACAGGTTCCACAGGCCGCGCTTGCGGGCCTCGACCTTGAGCTCCTCGATCACCGGCGGCCGGCCCCACGGGTCGGCGCCCGGCTCGGCCACCTGCTCGGTGAACACGGCTTCGGCGGGGTACACGTGCTCGGTCATGAACGCGAGCAGTCGCTCCCGCAGTTCCTCGGTCCGTGCGTCGTAGCTGAAGTCCACCGGCGCCTTCCTCTCCCTGGTCGCGGACGGCGCGGACGTTTCGTGGCCGTAGGGTGCGCGAAACGTGCCGTGCGCAAAATACGGTACCGACCGGTCGGTATCTTGGCTAGGGTAGCGTCGAACGCTCCCTCGAAAGGTTGGACATCATGGCGGCTAGAGGTCGCGGAAACGCGGCACCGGTTCTGTCCGAGGCCGACGAGACACCCCTGCCACAGCGGCTGCTGCGGATCGCCTCGCGGATGTTCGCCGAGCGCGGCTTCGAGAGCACCTCGGTGCAGGAGATCGTGGCCGCAGCCGGGGTCACCAAGGGTGCGATGTACCACTACTACGCGTCCAAGGACGACCTCCTGGTGGAGATCTACCACCGGATGCTCGCGATGCAGACCGAGCGGCTGAACACCATCGCGGACGGTCCCGAGCCGGTCGTGGACCGACTGCGCGAGGCGGCGGCGGACGTCGTGGTCACCACGCTGGGCAACATCGACGACGCGGTCGTCTACTTCCGCTCGATGCACCTGCTCGCCCCGGACAAGCGCAACGAGATCCGGGCCGAGCGGCGCCGCTACCACGAGCGCTTTCGCTCACTGATCGAACAGGGCCAGCGCGAGGGCCTGTTGCGCGCGGAGGTGTCGGCCGACATCGCCACGCACAACTTTTTCGGCGGCGTGCACCACCTGAACAGCTGGTACCAACTCGACGGGCCGATGTCGCCGCGCGAGGTGGGCGACGCGTTCGCGGACCTGCTGCTGCATGGGCTGGCGCCGACGACGGGGGAGCGGTAGCGGGCGCGGCGGCGGTATTTCGCTCGCGCGGGGCAGTGCGTCCCGTCGAGAATCGACCATGCTCACTGACCATTGGCCGGTGTTCGGCCTACGGATGACCACGCCTCGACTGGAGCTGCGACCGGCGAGTCAGGACGACCTCGTGGCACTGGTCGAGCTTGCCGAACTCGGGGTACACGCGCCCGACTACATGCCGTTCAGCACGCCGTGGACGCGCGCGCCGCATCCGGCCCGGGCCCGCAACGCGCTCAAGTTCTACTGGGGGACGTGGGCGAACTGGCAACCGGAGCACTGGCAACTGCTCCTTGCCGTCGTGCACGAGGGCCGGGTGATCGGCCTCCAGGACTGCGGCGCCGAGGACTTCGCCCGCCGACGCGAGATCGGCTCGGGCTCCTGGCTGGGCCTGGCCCACCAGGGTCACGGCTTCGGTACGGAGATGCGCGCCGCGATGCTGGAGCTGGCCTTCACCGGCCTCGACGCCCAATGGGCGATCTCCTCCGCCCTCCCGGACAACGCCCCGTCCCTCGCGGTCTCCCGCCGCCTCGGCTACGCCGACGACGGCACCGACATCCTCCCGGCCGACGAAACCGGCCCGCCACGCCCGGTCCGCCGCTTTCGCCTGACCCGAGAGGCATGGCGGGAACACCGCACGATCCCGACCGAGATCGAGGGCTTGGACGCGTGCAGGGAGATGTTCGGGGCGTGAGTCGAGCGGGTCGCGGGTGAGTCGGTGGTCGGTTCCCGCGATTCATGCCCGATGCACAGGCGGACCGTGGGAGTAGCGCCTACCTTGCGGGGGAGTCCGGACCATGCACGACAGCATCGGGGATCGCATCGCGCGGTTGCGCCCGCAGAGGAACCACACTCAAGAGTCGCTCGCCGCCGTTGCGGGGGTCTCGGTCGATGGCGTTCGCAAGCTGGAACAGAACCAACGGCTCACGGCCCGGCTCTCCACGCTCAACGCACCGGCGAGCGCGCTCGATGTGGAAACGTCGATCCTGATCGGGCAGCCGACCACGTTCGAGGGGCGGCGCACCGGGATCCCCTACCGAGCCTGTTGGCGCTCCGGCGGGCCGTGACTCCGGTCTCCGAGTTGATCGAAGACGAGATGGAGGTCGCCGACGGGGAATCGCCGTCCGTCCTCGATCTCCGGGCGTCGTTGAGGTCGACGGAGGTGATCCGGCGCGAAGGGAAGTTGTCGGAGATCGCCGCCGTATTGCCGCGCCTCATCTCGGATGCTCGCTCCGCGACGCGCGAACACTCCGGCGCCGACCGCGCCGCCTCGTTCGCCATCCTGGCGGAGGCGTATCAGGTCGCGTCAACGACTGTGGCCGCGTTCGGCAAGGAGGACGCGGCGTACACGGCGATGGAGCGGGCCAGGATCGCCGCCGGGCACTCCGACGACCCCCGACTCGAAGTCATGGGCATGTCGACGCTTTCGTGGATCTTCAGCAAGCAGGGGCGGATAGACGACGCGCAGCGAGTGGCCCAGGCAACCGCGGAGAAGATCGAGCCGTCGTGGACGAAGACACCGCCGATCGACGTGGCCCTGTGGGGCATCCTGCTGCTACACGCCGCCTCGGCCGCCGTACGAGCGGAGTGTAAGGACACCGCCGCCGAACTCCTGTGTCTCGCGAACGCCGCCGCCAGGATCGGCACCGACCGCATCGACTACGCCACCCCGTTCGGCCCCACCAACGCGGGGGTCGCCACGGTCAATGCATATGTCGAAATGCACCGGCCTGAGCAGGCGTTGGCCGAATCCCGGCGCATCACTGCCCTGGGCAGCCTTCCACCCACATGGCAGGCGCGCTACTACGTCGACCGTGCACTCGCCCACATCGACCGATGCGCTACCACGCCACATCCCGCCGAGTAGTCGCAGACCTTGCTTCCCGCGAGCGCCACGGGTCGAGGCCGCTCCTCACTCTCGCCGACCGCCTGCGCATCGCGTAGAAGGCGGGCGCGACCCGGGGCGAGTCAGTTCCGGAGGGCGTTGGTCAGTGCTGTCCAGGATGCCGCGCCGATCGTCAGGTACCCGATGCTCGGTTCCTTCGAGTCGCGTATCGGGACGAGGCCCGGGAGATCATCGTGGACCTCAAGGCAGTTACCTTGATCTCCGTTGCTGTACGTGCTCTTGCGCCACGTTGTGATGCTTGCGTCTCGGGTTCCTTGCATGCTTCCAACTCCTTGATGACTGCCCGGATCATCGCTCCCGATTCCTTCGGGGAAAGGGCGTAGGCGCGTAGGCGATCGTACGCCGCCTGAAGCCCTGCGACAGTAGCGGGATCCTCGCGCAACTGCCCTGTGTGGCTGCCTTCGAGGTATGCGACGGGCTCACTGTCCGGCGGAGTCAGGAGCGTCAGCGATCCGCCCAACAGGGTGTGCGCTCCGGAGCCGAACGGTAGGACTTGGATCGTGCCGAACGGCGTGTCCATCCGGGGCAACAGCACTTCGAGCTGTGCTCGCATGACGGCTGGACCACCGATCGGCCGGCTGATGGCCGCCTGGTCAAGGATCGCCCCGTACTGCGGTGGATGTTCCCGAGTAAAGATGCGTTGCCGATTCATCCGCGCGATAACGCGTCGTTCGATCTCGGCAGCCGACGCATCGGGTTCAAAGCCGATGAACTGTGCGCGAGCATAGGCAGGGATCTGCAACAACCCAGGCACGGGGAACGCCGAGTACTCCAGGATCGCCTTCGCCTTCGCAGCCAGCGCCATGAACCCGCGATAACGGTCCGGGAATTGGTCGTGCTCCACCATCTGGTAGAGCCGTACGAACAACCCGTCCGTCTCGAACGCGATATCCAATTTTGCCGGCATGTCCGGTGGGATGGTGCTCTCACCGGTCTCGTATCGAGACATCGCGGCCTTGCTGTAGCCCAGGATCGACGCGCACGCCGTCAGTGACATGCCCACGCCGTTGCGTTTGACCCGAATCTCACGCCCGAACATCTGCCGTGGCGAGCCTTGGGGTTCGAGGTTTTTCGCTTGGTATCGCACGGGCGTTCCCCCATTCCGTTCCACCGCAAATCGGTAACGGTGCCGAGATGCACAGGCTAGCTCTCCCGCCTCATGATGGGGACGTAGAGCGACAGACTGTGTACGGAAGAGAGAGGCAACTCCTCTTGCTCAAAACGTCGCAGGCCGAAGGACGGGGCTGCGACGGGCGTAGGGAGTGGGGCTCAACTTTGGCGAGTCGCCCCACTCCCCGCGTGCCCCTCACAGAAAGGACACGTACCCACGATGACATATCAATTCGGCTGGACTCAACATGGTTCGGTGACGGTTCCGGTGATGGATCGCGACTGGCAGGACGAGCGGTTGAGCGTGCTGATTCGGGAGTGGGTCGGCGGGGCGGAGGCCGATACTCCTGCGGTCACCCCGCCCCCGAGGCCGCGACTTCGGTCGCGCCTGCGTTTGTTGTGGACCTGGCGGTTGTCGGTGCGGTTCCGTGGGCTGCGCTCGGGTGGGCGGAACGCCCGATGACCACTCGACAGCGGGCATCTGGGAGTACGCAGGAGGATCTCGACCTGGGCCACGCGTTCTTCGAGCGCTATCGGCACGCGTGGTGTCGCGACGCCTATTCGGGCCGCGAGGGTGTGCTTATGGACGTGCGGGGGCGGCAGGTTCACCTACGGCTGCGCAGCGGAATCGAGTTCGCCTGCTGGGTGCGGGACTTGGTCATTCTTCGGCCGCCTCCGCCGATTCTGTACCGGAGCGTGGGATACGTCGGTGGGGAAGACACGACCCTCCGGCCGGACGGCACGCTCACGGAGTTGTGCGCAGTGGACAAAGGCATGTTGGCGACCGTGCAACCGGCGGTCGGTCCCGCTTGGTTCGCATTGTTGGCCGATCTCGAACGAGTCGGCTGCCCCTTGGGGGCGGTGGCCGATTGGTCGGAACCTCCGTTTCTGCTCGATGAAGAGGAGGGGCGATGACGGCGATACCGATGCCACCACCCACCTACACCGGCTCGACACCCGCCAATTCGGGAGGCACGACGATGGCGAACCACGCCAAGGACGACAAGGACGGCGACGCCAAGACCCCCCAACGGCAGCAGGATGGCCAGTGGGACAGGCCCCTGCCGCCGAAGGACAAGGACCGCGACAAGGAGAAGGACAAGTGAGCACCTTGGTCGACTGGGACGGCGTGTTCGCGGACACGCCCCGGAGCTCGTATGTCCCGGCGGTGGTGTGGGGGAGTGACGACACCCGGATCGACCGCGACACCGACCCCGAGGCGTGGGCGGAGGCCGTGGCGGCCGACCTCCCGCTTGTCACCCAGATGGATGATGGCATGCCGGACGGGAACCTGATCCCGACATCGTCGTCGTCGCAACCCTCGCTCGTGCGGCACATGCTCGAACAACTCGACGTCGACCCGGATCACGACATCCTCGAAATCGGGACCGGCACCGGGTGGTCCACCGCGTTGTTGTCCGCCGCGCTCACCGGTGGCCGGGTGACCTCGGTCGAGGTGGATCCCGTCGTGGCGATCCAGGCGCAGGAGTCCTTGCGGGCTGCCGACCCGATGCCGACCCTGATCGTCGGCGACGGGTTGCACGGGTACAAGGAGGGCGCCCCCTACGATCGCCTCATCGCCACCATGGCGGTACGGAACGTGCCCTACACGTGGGTGGAGCAGGTCCGGCCCAAGGGGGTGATCCTGACGCCCTGGGGCACGGCGTACCACAACTCCGGGCTCCTGCGCCTGGTGGTCGCGGGCGACGGCACGGCGTCGGGCCGGTTCGTGGGGAACGTCAACTTCATGTGGGCCCGGTCGCAGCGCCCGAGGTTCGAGGCGCGGCGGTTCGTGGGTGACGTGATCGCGGACCCGAGCGCGGGCAGGGTCCGCCACACGACGACGGATCCGCGACCCCTTCAGGAGGAGCACGCGGATTTCGCGATCGGGCTTCGGCTGCCCGATGTCGAGCAACGCACTTTCTTCGGATCGGGCGCGCATGCCGGGGAGTTCACCACGTGGTATGTCGACGGGGAGTCCTGGGCGTCCGTCGACTACGTACCGGACGCCCGCGCGTTCGAGGTGAACGAGGGTGGGCCGCGCGATCTGTGGCGGGAGATCGAGGCCGCCTACGAAGCGTGGCGGGCGCGGGGTGAACCCCCGCGCGAAGAACACGGCGTCACGGTGACGGGCGATGGCCAATGGACGTGGCACGAGGGGCCGCGTGGTCGAGTGGACTGCGGGCCGTCGATCCTGCGCACGGCTCCATAGAGGATCGCAAGGATCAGCCCCGACTCTCGAAGTCACCCGGCGTCGGGGCTGTTTCGACCTCGGCGTCGGCCACGGTGCGTCGGTGGGACGGCCGGGGGGAGATCGGCGGTGGGAGCCGTGTCCCGGTGGCTGCCGCCGGGTGCGTAGAGTCGCCCCGTGGCCACGCAAATCCCCTCCCCCGAGGACCCCTTGCCGCCGGTGTCGATCTTCGGTGTGCGCGCGACCGAGGAGGTGTATGTGTACCTGTCCCGGATCGCCGAGGCGATGACTCGGGAGTTCGGGGTACCCGCGAGCGAGGCCCATCTTCGGGTCGACCGGCATTTCCGGCCGTACGACCGCGAGTTCGTCGAGGAGGACGACCTGGACGCCCTGTTCCGGTACGACGCCGAGTACTGGGCGGGCACGATCTACTTCCGCCCCGACTCGTGGCGACAGGATCATGCGGCCGACTGGAGCCGACTGCGGCCGCGCACGCTGCCGGAGCCCGGCGATCCGGCGTTCGGCGGCCTGGCCCTGGGCGACCACCCGCCGCAGATCGTGTACTACGTGCCGTGGGACGGCGAGCTCGACGTGCTCGCCTCGGCCGTGGCCGGCAGCCGACAGTGCACGAGCGGCCGGAGTGCTCGCCTGGAGAACGACCGCATGGCCATCTCGTTCGGACCGGGGCTGACGGAGCGCGACGAGGCCCATGTGTGGGAGGTCGAGTGCGAGCCCGAGCCGGACGCCTCCTGGCAGGACGTGTCCGCGGACCTGCGGGCGATCACATTCCGGCTGCGCGCGGCGGGTCTGGTGTGCAAGCGCGTGGCGTTGCGCGGTCGCGGGGGACCGGTCGAGATCCTCGACTGACAGGCCCTGGGCGGATCGACCCGGCTGGGTCAGCGGGCGGAGTCGGCCATGTCGACGCTCATCCGGATCGCGCCGGCCTGCTCGACCCGCCATGCGATGGTCCGCAGCGCCACTGTCACATCCTGCCAGGTCGCCTCGGCCCGAGGCGTGCACGTCAACAGCCGGCCACCGGCCTCGGCGGAGCGCAACGTCACCCGCACGAGGGGCAGTTCGAGCACACCGTGTGGGCCGTCCGGCAGCGCCGCGCCAGCCGCGATCGTCGCCGCGAGTTCGTCGGCGGTCGGCTCGGCGCCCGAGGGCCATTCCAGTCGGCAGGACAACGCGGTCCCCCACTCGCCGATCGCCTCCGCGACCTGCCCGGGGTCGACCGGCACCGGATCGGGTGCGGGCGCGAACGCGGCCCGCTCGATCAGCTCGGTGAAGCCCGGTTCGTCATGCGCGGATTCGAGCAGATCGGCCCATTCGAGGGCACTGCCCCGGTCGAGAAAGCGCATGCCCTCCGCGCAGGTCGAGCCGGCCACGAACGGAAGTATCGCCCCCTCCACCAAGCGGAACGCGTCGCCGGGCCACCATTCGTGGCCGTTGACCAACCCGCAGACGATCGCCGTCAGGGCTCGGCACACCGGATCGCCGGCCGGCACCGTCGCCCCGCCCGTGGCCCGCCCCGGCCCGACCCCGCCCGCCTCGACCCTGGACCGCGCGATGCGCAAAGCGAAGGCGTCCTCCCCGATTGAGCAGTGCGTGGTCATCGACGCGAACCCGGTGGGCACCTCCTGCGGGTGGGGCGATACCTGGACCCGGACGTCGTCGCCGTCCGGGGCGAAACCGATCTCGGTGAACCAGCGTTGAACGTCCATGGAGCCCGGCCCGGCCCACCTCGGTTCCAAGTGGGAGATGTCCACGCCGAAGACCGGATCACCGGGCCGCACGCACACCAGCACGATTCGGTAGGGCGTGGCGTCCTCGACCGCCGTGGCCACCTCCTCCACCGACATCTCGACCATCCTCGCCACCGCCCGTATCCCGTCGGGGCCACCGCCGCACTGGTCCACGAAGGCGGAGAGCAGGACGATGCGATTTGCGGTCCACCAACTGCTGGATCCCACCGACGACACCGCGCGAAAACGGCCCGGGTCATCCGTCCCCACCCGTTCCGCCCCGCCGTCGCCCGCCCCGACCTCGTTTGTCACCACGCGACCCTACCGCCCGCCCCAACCGCTCACGTCGTCCGCGTCGGCGGCATCCCCGAGCGGCCCGAGGCCGGCGTCTTGATGGCCAGGATCTGGTTGACGCCGATGCGGTTTTGTTCGAAGGCCAGGGCCGAGGCGGCCATGTACAGGCGCCAGACGCGGACCCGGCCGAGGGAGGCCAGACGGGTGGCACGCTCCTGGTCGGCCTCCAGGTTGGCCACCCACGCGCGCAGCGTGGTCGCGTAGTGTTCGCGCAGCGCGTGCACGTCGCGGACCTCGAAGCCGGCCTCCTCCAGGACCGACACCGTGCGGCCGACCGGCGCCAGCTCACCGTCGGGGAAGACGTAGCGGTCGATGAACTCGTCGACGCGGTAGGCCGCTTCGTTCGGCGCGGGGCGTCGGGCGATCTGGTGGTTGAGCAACCGTCCGCCGGGACGCAGGAGTTCGCACAGGGCGTCGGCGTACTCGCGGAAGCGGGTCCGGCCCACGTGTTCGGCCATGCCGATCGAGGAGATCGCGTCGTAGGGGCCGTCGGCATGTTCGCGGTAGTCCTGGACCCTGATCTCGACCCGGCCGGTCAGACCCGCCTCGGAGACCCGTTTGCGGGCCAGCTCGGCCTGCTCGCGCGAGATGGTGATGCCGACCACCTGGACGCCGTAGTGCTCGGCGGCGTGCAGCGCCATCGAGCCCCACCCGCAGCCCACGTCCAGCAGCCGCATGCCCGGGCCCAGGGCCAGCTTGCGGCAGATCAGGTCGAGCTTGGCCCGCTGGGCGTCCTCCAGCGTCGCGTCGGGGCGGTCCCAGTAGGCACACGAGTAGACCATCGAGGGGCCCAGGATCAGCGCGTAGAAGTCGTTGCCGACGTCGTAGTGGTGCCGGATCGCCTCCTGGTCGCGGCGGAGGCTGTGCAGTATGCCCCGGCGGCGGCGGACCTCCTCGGCGGGCGCCGACGGCGGCAACGGCAGCCCGGTCAGGGTGAGCGCCTCGCCCACCGGGCGCAGCACTCCCAGCGCGGCGCGCGCGAACGGGCGCGGGCGTTCGGGGCGGGGGGCGCGGCCGGCGAGGGCCTTGGCCGCCGGTGCGCTGCCGGGCAGCGGTGCCTCGCGGTGCAGGGCGATGCCGTCCAACCGGTCCAGCGCGTCGTAGAGGTCGCCGTCCACGTCGAGGTCGCCGGAGACCCAACCGCGCGCGAAGCCCAGCTCGCCCGGTTTCCACATCAGCCGGCGCAGCGCCCGTCGATTGCGGACGACCAGTGTCGGACCGTCCGGCGGCCCGGCCTCGCTGCCGTCCCAGGCCCGGATCCGGATCGGCGTCGGGCGGCCGAGTACCTGCTGGGTCAGTGCGGCCATGCGGTCGGCGGTGTGCGGCATGACGGATTCCTCTGCGGTGTGGATCCCCGGGCTCCCGAGCCGGGTGACACCCTTGCCCCTACCCCACCGGGCCCGGACCGCGAACGGAATTGCTCCGTCCGGGGCGGATCACCACCCCGGACGGAGCACGGCGCGAGGAATCGCGCCGCCGTTACAACACCTTGGACAGGAACGCCTTCGTGCGCTCGTGTTGCGGGTTGGTCAGCACCTCGCGCGGCAGGCCGGCTTCGACGACGAGTCCGTCGTCCATGAACACCAGCGAGTCGCCGACCTCGCGGGCGAAGCCCATCTCGTGGGTGACCACGATCATCGTCATGCCGTCCTCGGCGAGGCCGCGCATCACGTCCAGGACCTCGCCGACCAGTTCGGGGTCCAACGCGGAGGTCGGCTCGTCGAACAGCATCAGCTTGGGGTCCATGGCCAGCGCCCGGGCGATGGCCACCCGCTGCTGCTGGCCGCCGGAGAGCTGGGCGGGGTAGGCGTTCGCCTTGTCGGCCAGGCCGACCCGGGCCAGGAGCTGGTGGGCGCGCTCCCGGGCGTCGGGCTTGCTTATGCCCTTGACCTGGGTGGGTGCCTCCATGATGTTGCCCGCGGCGGTCATGTGCGGGAAGAGGTTGAAGCGTTGGAACACCATGCCGATGTCGCGCCGCTTGAGCGCCACCTCGCTGTCCCGGAGCTCGTAGAGCTTGCCGTCCTTCTCCCGGTAACCGACGAGTTCGCCGTCCACCCACAGCCGCCCGGCGTTGACCTTCTCCAGGTGGTTGATGCAGCGCAGGAACGTGGACTTGCCGGAGCCGGAGGGGCCGACGATGCACATGACCTCGCCGGATCCGACCTCGAGGTCGATGCCCTTGAGCACCTCCAGCAAGCCGAACGACTTGCAGACGTCCTCGGCCTTGACCATGGGTCGCCCGGGGTCGGCCGCCGTGGGCGCGGGCTTGTCGAAGTTGGTCGTCATCGAGTCTCGACCCCCTGGCGCCGGACGGAGAACAGGTAGGCCTTGATCCGCTGGAGCGGGGTGGGTGGCAGCGCTCGGCTGGCCCCACGCGAGAAATACCGTTCCAGGTAGTACTGGCCGATGCTGAAGACCGTGGTGAGCAGCAGGTACCAGAAGCAGGCCGCGAAGAGCAGTTCCATCACCGCGAGGTTGTTGGTGTATACGTCCTTCGCCTTTTGCAGCACCTCGGGGTACACCACCACGCTGGCCAGCGAGGACGTCTTGAGCATGTTGATGAACTCGTTGCCGGTGGGCGGCACGATCACCCGCATCGCCTGCGGCAGCACGATGCGCCGCAAGGTGCGGCCCTTGGACATGCCGAGCGCGTGCGCGGCCTCGGTCTGGCCCTCGTCGACGGACTGGATGCCCGATCGCACGATCTCGGCCATGTACGCGCCCTCGTTGATGCCGAGGCCGAGCAGCGCCGCGATGGTCGGGGTGATCACGTTGTTGGTGTTGTGGCCGAGCATGGTCGGGAAGATCAGCGCGAGGTTGCCCCAGATGAGCAACTGCACCAGGACCGGCGTGCCGCGGAAGAACCAGATGTAGACCGACGAGACGGTCGAGGTGACCGGGTTGCCGGACAGCCGCCCGATCGCGGCGAGCACACCGAGCACGAGCCCGAGCGCCATCGAGTAGAGGCTGATCTTGAGCGTGTTGACGGCGCCCTTGATGATCTGTGCGTCGAACAGGTAATCGCCGGTCACATTCCAGTGGATCTTCGCGTTCGCGAACGCGTTGATCAGGAGACCGACCAGGGCCAGGACGACGACGGCGGCGACCCAACGGCCGTAGTGCGGCACGGGGATCGCTTTGATGTGTTCCCGCTTGGCCGGCTGTTTGTCGGCGGCGGGGGTTGGGGGTGTGGTCACGGGAAGGTGACCTCCTCTTGGAGCACGAGTGCGGGCGCGGGCACGGGCGGACCGGTGGGACGGTCCGCCGGGTCCGGCCCCCGCCGGGCGGGCGGGGCCGGACCTCGGATCAGGAAGTGCCGCCGTTGATGGTGACCTCGGAAACGGCGCCGGCCTCGACCTTCCAGTTGGCCAGGATCTTGGCGTACTCGCCGTTCTTGATCAGGGCCTCCAGGGCCGACTTCACCGCCTGCTGGAGCTGCTGGTTGTCCTTGCCGACGCCGATGCCGTAGAGGCCGGCATCGATCTGTTCGCCCGTGACCTCGAAGTCCTTGCCGTCGCCGGAGGTCTGCGCGTTGTACGCGGCCACGGGGAAGTCGTTGAGGTCGGCGACGGCGGCACCGCTCTTGAGCTTGAGCAGGGCCTCGCCGTCGTGCTCGTACTTCTGGATCGTGATCGCGCCCTTGCCCGACTCCTCGCACTTCTTGGACTGGGCGGCCGCGACGTCCTCGTTGGTCGTCGCCTGCTGGAGCGCGACGATCTTCCCGCACAGGTCGTCGAGGGTCTTGATGTTCTGCGGGTTGCCCTTCTGCACCAGGATCGAGGTACCGGCGCGGAAGTAGTCCACGAACGCCAGGCCCTGGCCCTGCCGCTCCTTCTTGTCGGTCATCGCCGACATGACCATGTCGAAGCGCTTGGAGGTGATCCCGGTGATCAGCGAGTCGAACGGGGAGTTCTTGTACTCGTACTTGACGCCGAGTTGCTTGCTGAGCGCGGCGGCCAGCTCGGGGTCGACGCCGACGGCCTTGCCGTCCTTCATGAACTCGATCGGCGCGTACGCGATCTCCGAGCCGATCGTGAGCTTGCCGGACTTCTGGACGTCCGGCGGGAGCATCTTGAAGAACGGCGCGTTCTCGTCCTTCTTGCCGAGCGCGCTGTCGCCGCCGTCGTCCCCACAGCCGGTCAGGAGCATGGAGCCCGCGACCAAGGTAGCGGCGCAGGCGATCAGGCGGCGGTGGGTAAGGCGTCCGCTCATGTGCGGGTTCCTCCAGGTATGAGGGGACAACAGGGGGTTCGGCAGGGCACGAGCTGGCTCGCGGTGCCCGATCTGCGGGCGGTTTGTGCGAATCCGGGATCGAGCTATGGGCATGAATGATTTCCTGGTGCTCTGAACTGGACAATGGGACAGATTGTTAAATACGAAGATCCAATTTGACAGTATGTCAAGCAGCGATGGGGACATTTCATCCGATCAGCCGCTTTTCCAGGGCATACCGAAACGGCTCTGGCCGGCCCAGGTCTACGCGCATTGGCGTGATGATCGTCGGACCCGACGTGATCCGGGTCGCGCGATGCCGGTACCTCGGCGCAGCAGCAGGGCCACATCGATCGCGGCGACGGCGATCGCGGCGGCGAACGGGGTCCGGGGTCGCCGGCCGCCGAGCAGCGCACCCGCGCCGGCCAGGGCGGCGGCGCCGACCAGGGCGAGCCGACCGGCCCGGTCCGGCCGGCCGTACGCGAGCAGCGCGGTGGCGCCAAGCAGCGGCAGTGGGGTGAGCGCGCGGATGCGGGCCGGGCCGAGCCTGTGCGGCAGCCCGCGGACGCCGCTCACGCAGTCGGCGTCCAGGTCCGGCAGGGCGTCGGCCAAGTGCGCGCCGCAGCCGAGCAGCGCGGCGGCGGCGACGATCCACCACGTGGGCGCCGGCCGCCCGGGCAGCCCGAACGCGACGAAGGCGGGCAGGCTGCCGAAGCCGACCGCGTAGGGCACCCAGGACCAGGCGGTGCCCTTGGCCCCGAGGTCGTAGGCCCACGCGGCGCCCACCCCGACCAGATGCGCGGTGCCCGCCGCCGGTCCCGACGCATAGGACAGCGGTACGCACGCCACGAGTGCGACTCGGGCGGCGAGCGCGACCCGTTCGGCCCCGACCCGGCCGGCGACCACCGGCTTGCCGGTCCGCGCGGCGGCCCGATCCCGGGCGGCGTCCACCGCGTCGTTGCACCACCCGACCGACAACTGCCCACTGAGCACCGCCGCGCCGACCAGCGCGCAGCCCTCGGCGTCCCGGCCGGCCGCGGCGGCCAGCGCGGTCACCAGGGCGGTGACGGCGACAGTCGGGACGGGGTGACACGCGAGCAGGAGACCGACCATCGAGGCACGTTCGCGGGGGCGCGCGGGGGCGGTCACGGTCGGGGGGCTCGACGCTGCGGCTTCGCTCACGTGGGTGACCTTTCCGGGAGATCGGTGCGGGACCGGCGCATGCGGGCCGCGAGCGCGGGCAAACGACGTGGGTTCGCTGTTTCGCCGGGCACTGTGCCGGCGTTCCCGATCGCCGGCGGTTGCGATCGCCGCCGATTCGTCTCCCGCCGTCTTCTCGCCGTCGCCGTCCGCCCCCGCCTTGCGTCTCGCCCTCCACCTCGCTTTCGCCTTCTCCCGCTCTTGTATCGCCCCTGTCGTCGCCCCGGCACGCGTTTCGGCCGCCCGGTGCGAACCCGCACCCGTTCGGCGCAACCGCCACCGCAGCCCCACCCGTTCGCCGTTCGGCATTTCCGCTCCTTCTCCCTCATCCAGTCGGGGGTACGCCGTGACCCGCATCGCCGCCGTCCGTGGTGCCCTGCCACCGCACCGATACCCGCAAGCCGAGATCACCGAGGCGTTCGCGGCGCTGTGCCTGCCGGTGGGCGCCGATCGCCGCGTCCTGGACCGACTGCACGCGAGCGCCCGGGTGGACACCCGCCATCTGGCCCTGCCGCTGGACCACTACGCCAAGCTGGACGACTTCCGCGCGGCCAACGACGTCTACCTCGACGTCGCGGTAGAACTCGCGGCCGAGGCGACCGAGTCCGCGCTCGGCGCCGCCGGGTTGAGCGCGCGTGACGTGGACCTGATCGTGTTCACCACGGTGACCGGGCTCGCGGTGCCCTCGATCGACGCTCGCTTGGTCGGGCGGCTCGGCCTGCGCCCCGATGTCAAGCGACTGCCGGTGTTCGGCCTGGGCTGCGTCGCGGGCGCCGCCGGAATCGCCCGGGTACACGACTACCTGCGCGGGTGGCCCGAGCACGTCGCGCTGCTGGTCTCGGTCGAGTTGTGCTCGCTCACCCTCCAGCGCGCCGACGCCTCGATGGCCAACCTGGTCGCGGGCGCGCTGTTCGGCGACGGCGCGGCGGCGGTGGTCGCCTGCGGGGACGCGCGCACCGGGCCCGGGCGCGGACCGCGCGTGGTGTCCAGTCGCAGTCGGATGTATCCGGACTCGGCCCGGGTGATGGGCTGGGACGTGGGCGGCTCCGGCTTTCGGATCGTGCTCGGCGCGAACGTCCCCGACGTGGTCCGCGAGTATCTGGGCGGCGACGTGCGTGCATTCCTCGCCGAACACGAGCTGACCGCGGCCGACATCACCGCGTGGGTGTGCCACCCGGGTGGCCCCAAGGTGCTCGAAGCGGTCGCCGAGACGCTCGAACTTCCGACCGGCGCGCTGGATCTGACGTGGCGTTCGCTGGCCGCGACGGGAAACCTGTCGTCCACCTCGGTGCTGCACGTGCTGCGCGAGACGATGGCCGCCCGACCCGAGCCCGGTACGCCGGGTCTGATGATCGCGATGGGCCCGGGGTTTTGCTCCGAACTCGTCCTCCTGGAGTGGTAGGTCGGGGATGTACTGGTATTTCGCACTGGTGGGCCTGGTCGCCCTCGAACGCGGCGCCGAGTTGGTGGTGGCCCGACGCAACTTCGCCTGGAGCCTGGCCCGGGGCGGCGTGGTCAGCGGACGGCGACACTATCCGCCGATGGTCGTACTGCACGTCGGTTTGTTGGCCGCGTGCGTGCTGGAAGTGTGGCTGGGCGATCGGCCGTTCGTGCCCTGGCTCGGCGGGCCCATGGTCGCCCTCGTGCTCGCCGCCCAGGTGCTGCGCTGGTGGTGCATCACCGCGCTCGGACCGCACTGGAACACGCAGGTGGTGGTCGTGCCGGGGCTGTCGCCGGTACGCAGCGGGCCGTACCGGTGGAGCCGGCTGCGGCACCCGAACTACGTCGCGGTCGCGGTCGAGGGCCTGGCGTTGCCCCTCGCGCACGGCGCGTGGGTCACCGCGCTCGTGTTCACCGGGCTCAATGCCGCGCTGATGGTGGTCCGGATCCGCTGCGAGTCGGCCGCGCTGTCGGCGGCGACCGCGTGATCGACCTGCTCGTCGCGGGCGGCGGGCCGGCCGGCCTGGCGACCGCGATCCACGGTGCGCTCGCGGGGCTGCGCGTGGTCGTGGTGGAGCCGCGGCCGGCGCCGGTGGACAAGGCGTGCGGCGAGGGGCTGATGCCCACGGGCGTGACCGCGCTCGCCCGGTTGGGCATCGCGCCCGCCGGACGGCCGTTGGCCGGGATCCGGTATCTGGACGCCCGGCACGCGGTCGAGGCCCGGTTCCGGGCGGGACCGGGGCTGGGCGTACGACGCACCACGCTGCACGCCGCACTCTACGAACGGGCGTCGGCGCTCGGGGTCGAGCACCGGGTCGGCCGGGTCGGCGACGTGCGGCAGGACGCACACGGGGTGGCCGCCGCCGGCCTGACCGCGCACTGGCTGGTCGCGGCGGACGGCCTGCACTCGCCGATCCGGGCCGCCCTCGGGCCTGCCCGGCCGGACCGCCGCGCTCGGCGGTACGGACTGCGCCGGCACTTCGCGGTCGCCCCGTGGACCGACTTCGTCGAGGTGCACTGGTCGCCGCGCGGCGAGGCGTACGTGACGCCGGTCGGGCCGGACCTGGTCGGCGTCGCGGTGCTGGGTCCGCGCGGGCGGC
>NZ_JBEXCV010000142.1:0-22943 GCF_040605455.1 Embleya sp. NPDC005575
CGAGCAACCGAGGCCGGCGTAGCCGTTGTAGACCATCTGTGGACCCTGAGCCGGCGCGACGGGCGGCGGCAGCACGTCGCCGGCTCGTCCGCCCGTTTCGCCGCCGACCACGCCCGCCAAGCCGCCGGTCGCGCCGGCTCAGGGTCCACAGATGGTCTACAACGGCTACGCCGGCCTCGGTTGCTCGAACTCGGGCGCCGGGTTCCGGGCGCAGGGCGAGTACAGCGACGGCAAGAAGGGTTGGTACAAGGTCGGCAGCGGCGGGCTGGGCACGGCCGGGTGCGGGGACGACTTCTGGGCGATCCCGATGTCCGGGTCCAAAACCAAGGACGACTCCAGCATCGCGGCCGTATGGACCTGGAACGCCGGTGTCAGGGCGAAGAGTTGCTCGGTGCAGGTGTATGTCCCCGGCGGCTCGACCTGGCGCGACGCGGCCGGCAAGCCCGCGTTCTACCAGGTGCTGGACACCGACAGCGGCTCCGCCCCGGTGCGCTCCACGTTCACTGTCGACCAGACCGCCCACCGAGGTGCCTGGATCCAGGGCGTGAGCCTGCCGGTCAAGGACGGCAAGGTCGTGCTGCGGATGGTCAACCGGGGCCAGGACTGGGACGGCAACGGCGACACCTACGCGCACCTGGCGGCGGGCCAGGCGCGGGTGCTCTGCTACGACCGCTGACCCGGCGAGCGTGCGCGCCGCCGGGCCGTGAGCGGCCCGGCGGCGTTCGGCCGTCGCGGTGTTGCCCGGGTGCGCCGCTCAGCGCGGATACATCTTGACGACCTTGCCGTTCAAGTCGGCCCGCAGATAACCGGACCCGTAGTCGTCGCTCACGTAGATCTTCAGCGACGGCACCCGGTCGATCAGCCCGAGGTCCACGTTCACGTAGTGGGACTTGGGCGTGGTGATGCCCAGTTCCTTGTCCGCCTTGGCGATCAGGGCCGGGAGCGCGTCCCAGTTGACCTCCGCGAGGTCGATGGTCTTGTCGTCGCGGTCGGTGCTCCCGGAGCCGGGGTTCTTCGTGGTGGCGCCGTCGCGGTAGGAGAAGCGGTCGTACAGGCGGGCGTTGCCGGCGACCGGCGCCTCTATCGCGGCGTACTTGTCGTAGATGCTGAGTTCCTTGACCTTGGTGCCCCCGATCGTCGGGGCCATCGCGGCGATCAGGCCGCGGATGGCGGTCGGGGTGAGCAGGTTCACCGTTTCCGCGGCCGGCTTGGTGGTGCGGGTCGCCGACGGCCGACTCGGTGTCTCGTCCACCCGGATCGCCGGCGCGTCCGGTGACCGGGTGGAGCCCGCGCTGTTCGTGGCCTGCTTGCCGGCGCCGGCCGCGCTCGCGCCCGGATCCGAACCCGAGTCGCGCAACTGCAACACCAGGATCACCGCGACCAAGGTGCCGACCAGGGCGGTGCCGATCGCCGAGCCGGTGACGATTCGGACCCGGCGCGCGCGCCGCCGGTCCGGCGAGGTGGGTTCGGCGGGGGTGAACGGCGTTCCGTAGCGCGAGGAGGGCGGGGCGGACGGCGGTGGTGGGGTCGAGGGGATCTGCCAGGCGCCGGAGTTCGCGTCCGCGCCGACCCGGTCCGCGCCCGACCAGGCCGGTCCGTCCTCCGCCGGTCCGCCCGCCGCCGCGCGACCGCCGCCGAGGTCGGCCGGCTGCCAGGTGAGGGCGTCCGCGACCGACAGCGCCGACGTGGTGTGCTGCGAGGAGGGCCGCCCGGTGGGCTCGCCGGCCGCCTCGGCCAACAGCCGGTCCAGCAGCGCCGCATCCGGCCGGGCCGCGGGGTCGCGAACCAACAACGCGTCCAGCACCGGGCCCAGCGCGCCCGCCTGGATCGGCGGGGGCACCGTCTCGGTCAACACCGCGGCGAGCGTGGCCAGGCTGGTCGCCCGGCGCAGCGGGTGTCCCCCCTCCACCGCGACGTACAACATCATCCCGAGCGACCACAAATCGGATGCGGCGTTGTCCTCCTCGCCGCGGATCCGCTCCGGTGCGATGTACTCGGGCGAGCCGATCAGGTCGCCGGTCGCGGTCAAACTCGTCGACTCGCGCAGCGCGGCGATGCCGAAGTCGGTCAACACCGGGCTGCCGTCGCCGCGCAGCAGCACGTTGCCCGGCTTGACGTCGCGGTGGTGGATGCCGGCCGCGTGCGCGGCACTGAGCGCGGACAGCACGCCCCGGCCGATCGCGGCGGCCTCGGCGGGCGCGATCGGGCCGCTCGCCAGCCGGTCGTGCAGCGAGCCCCCGGGAACCAGTTCCATCACCAGCCACGGGTGCGGAACCTCGGCGGCGTCCACGATGTGATGGATCGTCACCACGTTGGGGTGGTTCAGCCGGGCCAACGACCTGGCCTCGCGCAGCACCCGCTCGCGCAACATCCGTGCGGCGGTTGGGTCGTCCTCCAACAGCGCCGGGTCGGGCGGTCGGACCTCCTTGAGTGCCACCTCGCGTTCCAGGGCCAGATCGCGAGCCCGCCAGACCAAGCCCATACCGCCACCACCGAGCCGCTCCAGCAACTCGAAGCGGCCGTCGATCACGCGTCTGCCAGGTGTACCCGGGGTCATGCGGCACACCCTACAAATCCGGACTCCCATCCCGGCAATCGGCGGCCGGATCGTGGGCAGATCCCTCGTCGGGAACCAAGTCCGGGCCGGGACTCGTCGCAGCGGGGGAAGCACGGAGCGTTTCCGATCCACGAGGCACGGTCGAATCGACCGGACCCGATCCGGCCCACCCGGCCGGTCGTTCCGGTCCCGAGTCGGGCCGGGCAACGTCGCGGATCGTCCTCGCCCAGTCCTGTCAGCCACAGCCGGAAGGCGTCATGGCACTCGACCGCACCGTCACCCCGCCCACCGCGTCCCTGCCGCCCGCCCCGGCCGGCGGGTACCGCTGGTGGCTGTTGCTCGTCGTCACGCTCGCCCAGTTGCCCGTCGTCCTTGCCGCGTCGCTGCCGGACGCCGTCCCGGCGCCGTCGGCCGCCGATCTGCGGATCGATCCGGACGACGTCGTGTGGGTGGGTCGCGCGCACCTGCTCGCGCTCGGTGCGCTGCTGCTGCCGGCCGGCCGGCTCGCCGATCTCGTCGGCCCGCGCCGCACGTTCGGCATCGGGCTGATCGGCCTCGCCGGCGCCTCGCTCGTGGTCGGCACCGCCACCGGCCCGGTCCCGCTGTTCGCCGGTCGGGCGCTCCAGGGCGGATTCGGCGCACTCGTGCTCACCGCCGGCCTGGCCCTGCTCACCACGACCTTCACCGACCGCGCCGAACGCGGCTGGGTGCTGGGCCTGCACGCCGGCGTCACCGCGGCGGGCGGCGGCCTGGGCATGCTCGTGGCCGGCGCCGCCACGGCGCACGGCCACTGGCGGGCGCTGCCGTCCGCCCAGGCGGTCCTGCTCCTCGCCCTCGCCCTCGGCGCGCTCAGGCTGTTCGCCCGGCACCCCGAGCCGGCCCGCTCTCCCATCCCGGGCTTCGACCTGCCGGGCGCGTTCGCCGCGACGGTCGGCGTGGGCTGCGTGTTGTACGGCTGCCTGCGGGCCGAGTCGCACGGTGGGCTGGACACGACGGCGTGGCTGTTCCTGGCCGCCGGCGGCGTGTTGTCGGCTGCTCTCGCCCGTCGGCAAACGCTCGCGGCCACCCCGCTGTTGCCACCGCGGATACTGCTGAACCGCGATCGCGGCGCGGCGTTGCTCGGTCTCGCCGTATGCGGCATCGCCACCGTCGCGACGGTCCGCTTCGTGGCGGTCCACCTGCAAGACGGCGGCCCGGGGCTCACTCCGTCCCAGGTGGGGCCGCGGTTGTTGCCGCTGGTGTTGCCGCTGCTGCTCACCGCGCCGCTCGCGGCCGGCCTGCTGCTGCGCCGCGTCGGTGCCAAGACGATCGTGCCGATCGCACTGGGCCTGTGCTGCGTCGGCTTCGTGCTGCTGTACGCGCTGGACCACAACAGTTCGTACCGGACGAATGTGGTCCCGGCGCTGCTCCTGATCGGATTCGGCGCCGGCCTGGCGTTCGGACCGTGTGTGAGCGTGGCCGTGGACGGCGTCCGCGCGGTGGGCGCCGGCGCGGGGGCGACGATCGGGGCGTATGTGCTCGGCGCCGCGATCGGGGTGTCCGTACTGGCCCGCGCCACGGTGGAGGCGTTCCGACTGAACGGCGCCCGGGAGTGGGGGCCCAATCCGATGAAGCCGCCGGCGGCCGGCGTCGCCGCCCGGCTCGCGCCGGTGTACGAGTGGACCGGCGTGCTGCTCGCCCTCGCCCTGGTGGCGACCGCCGTTCTGTTCTCGCCGCGCTCGCGCACGGTCGCCCCGGCCGAGGACGCGTAACGGCCGTATGTCGCCACGTCTTCCGCACTTATCGAAACGCTTGCGTTTCGCTTGATCCACCCCTACGGTTATCGAAACGCCATCGTTTCGCCAACCGAGGTACGCGCGCATGCACACCGATTCGGCCGGGACCACCGACTCCGCACCCACCAACCGGCGTTCCCGGCTGACCCCCGAGCGCGAGGCCGAGTTGTACACGGCCACGGTCGACCTGCTCCGCGAGACGGGCTACGCCGCCCTGACCATGGAGGCCATCGCCGCGCGAGCCAAGGCCAGCAAGGCGACCCTGTACCGCCAATGGCAGAGCAAGCCGCGCCTGGTCGCGGCGGCGCTGCGGCACAACAAGAAGATGTCCCTGGTCGGCCTGGACACCGGTTCGCTGCGCGGCGACCTGCACGAGACCGCGCGCCGGATGGCGTACGGCGCCGCCCCCGACACCGCGCTGCTCGCGAGCGTCGCGCACGCCATCCTGGGCGACCCCGAACTGGGCCTGGCGGTACGGGAAACCATCGTCGAGCCCGAATCCTCGGTGCTCGACCAGGTGCTCACCCGAGCGGTCGCGCGCGGCGAACTCGCCCCGGACAACCCGGCGGTGGGCCTACTGGCCCACCTGCTCATCGGCGCGGTGACCGGCCGGCCGCTGGTCGAGGGCTGCGTCGCCGACGAGGAATACCTGCACCGCTACATCGACGCCGTCGTCCTCCCGGCGCTGCGCCAGCCCTGACCCGCCGGCCGCCGGCCGCCCGACGCGCGTCTCCTTCCACCCGACAGGAGCAGCATCGCCATGCCACAAAGCACCGCCGCCTCCACCGTCCCACCACCAACCGCAGCCGGCCCCGGCGCCCTTCCCCGCCGCTGGCTGATCCTCGCGGTGATCGCGCTCGCGCAGGTCACCGTCGTCCTGGACGCCACGATCGTCAACATCGCCCTGCCGTCCGCACAGCGGGACCTGGGCTTCTCCGACGGCAACCGCCAGTGGGTGGTCACCGCCTACGCCCTCGCGTTCGGCAGCCTGCTCCTGCTCGGCGGCCGGATCGCCGACCTGTTCGGCCGCCGAAACGCCTTCCTGATCGGCCTGTTCGGCTTCGCCCTGGCCTCCGCCGCCGGTGGCGCCGCGCCGAACTTCGAGGTCCTGGTCGCCGCCCGCGCGCTCCAGGGCGTCTTCGGCGCCCTCCTCGCGCCCGCCGCACTGTCCCTGCTCACCACCACGTTCACCGACCCGGCCGAACGTGCCAAGGCATTCGGCGTGTTCGGCGCCGTGGCCGGCGCGGGCGGTGGCGTCGGGCTGCTCCTGGGCGGTCTGCTGACCCAGCACCTCGACTGGCGCTGGTGCCTGTACGTCAACCTGATCCTGGCCGGCGCCGCGATCGTCGGCGGTGTGCTCCTGCTCGGCAGGCACGAAGCCGCCGCCGACCGCCCCCGCCTGGACCTCCCCGGCACGCTGGCCGTCTCGGCCGGGCTGTTCGCCCTCGTCTACGGCTTCTCCCGGGCGGAAAGCGACGGCTGGAGCGACCCGCTCACCTACGGCTGCCTGATCTCCGCCGTCGTGCTGTTGGCCGTGTTCGCCCGGATCCAGAGCCGCGTCGCCAATCCGCTCCTGCCGCTTCGGGTCGTCGTCGACCGCGAC
The DNA here is from genome assembly GCF_040605455.1 of Embleya sp. NPDC005575. Lineage (NCBI taxonomy): Bacteria > Bacillati > Actinomycetota > Actinomycetes > Kitasatosporales > Streptomycetaceae > Embleya > Embleya sp. NPDC005575. The sequence goes on from NZ_JBEXCV010000142.1 coordinate 5,936, forward strand.
CGGGGCGCCGCGCTGCTCGGCATGTTGATCTCCGGCGCCGGGATGTTCGGCATGTTCCTCTTCCTCACCTACTACATGCAGCAGAGCCTGCACTACAGCCCGGTCCGGACCGGACTGGCGTTCCTGCCCATGGTGTTCGGCATCATGATCACCGCGACCAGTGCGACCGTGGTACTCATGCCCCGCTTCGGCCCCAAGCCGATCGTGCCGACCGGAATGGGCCTGGCCGGCCTGGGACTTCTGTATCTGACCCGCCTGGATCTGGACAGCATGTACGCCGGCGACCTGATGCCCGGCCTGATCATGTTCGGCGCCGGCGTGGGACTGGTGATCGCGCCGTGCATGAGCGCGGCCACCTTCGGCGTCCGTGCGGAGGACTCCGGGGTGGCCTCCGCCGCAGTCAACACCGTGCAGCAGGTGGGTGGTTCGGTGGGCGTCGCACTTCTGAGCACGCTGTCCGCCACGGCCGGATCCGACTATCTGAAGCACCGTCAACCCAGCCCGGATGCGTTCGCCCACGCCGCGCTGGAAAGCTACGCGACCGCCTACCGCTGGTCCGCCGTGTTCTTTGCGATCGGCCTGGTCGTCACGGCCCTCCTCTTCCGCCCCGGTGCCCCGACCACCGACCCGGACGCGGCCCCCGTCGTACACATGTAACCCCACCCGGCGGTCGCCCCGCCACGGCAACCGCCGCTGCCCCCGCGCCCGTCCGCCAAGACGTCGGCGGGCCCACCACCGCGAAAGTCGCCCTCACCCCACCACATCCGCCGCCACCCCCGCCCGCGTCCACGAAGGCCTCGGCGGGCCCACCACCGCGGAAGTCGCCCTCACCAGGTGACCCGCTCGGCCCGGCTGGAGCCGGTACCGCTACCCACAGACGAGACCGAGACCGAACCCGGGGGCGAGGCCGAACCCGGGGCGGAGGCCGGGGCCGCGCGCCCGCACCCGAACCGCCGAATCGCCGTGTTCCGCCTCGACGGACCGCTGTTCTTCCCCGACACACGCGGCGCGATCGGCCACGCGCGCGAACTCCTCCGCGCGGGCCGGCCGAATCCGGCGTCGGACTGACGGAGCGGCCCGCTGCCGACGAGCCCGCCGCTACTCGCCCAGGTAGTGGAACGCGAACCGGAGGTAGTGGAACGCGAGCCGGAACACGCCCGCGCGGCCTCCCCGCGCGGCTCCCGCTCAGCCCTGCCGCTCCGCCCGCACGTCGAGCAGCCGACCGATGCGATTGCTGATGATCATGTCCACGCCCATGTCCATCAACCGGCGCATCACCCGCGGCGAATCCACCGTCCAGGCACTCACTCCATACCCGTCCGCGTGACAGCGAGCGACCGAGGCCGCGTCGTACGCACGCCAGCGCAGGTTGATGTACTCCGGTCGAAGGTCGCGCAGCACCGCCGCTTCCGGCACCCGGGCGAGCGAGTCGCCGCTGAGCCCGATGTGCGCGTGGGCCGCGTGCTCGCGCACCCGGCTCATCGCCACCGGGCCGCCGACGTAGAGGATCTGTTCGTTCAACCCGTGCCGGGCGACCGCCTCCACCGCCGGCTCGGCCAGTTCGATCTCGCCGAAGTCGACCATCAATCCGCCTTTGGTGCCCTTGATCAGCTCCAACGCCTCATCGAAGCTGGGCACCCGATACTTCCCGCGCCGCCGGCCGATCTCCCGGACCTGAGCCAGGGTCAGCTCTCGCACGTGCGCGTTGCGCCACCACAGCCGGCGCAGCGTCGCGTCGTGCAACAGCACCAGATGCCCGTCCCGGGTGACCTCCAGGTCGATCTCGACCAGGTCGGCGCCCCGGTTCAGCGCACTGGCCAGCGAGGGCAGGGTGTTCTCCCGAAAGCGCCGGGGGTCGCCTCGGTGGGCCACGGCCAGGGTCACGACAAGCCTCTCGATCGGGGACCGGCGGGCACACCGTACACGCCGGTCGGACGACCCGGCCTCATCGCGCGGACGGGCCGTCGGGCATGCCGAATCCGCGCAGCAAGGTGTCCACGATCCGGGTCGCGAGCACGTCCGCGTCCTCGCCCCGGTCGTCCTGGGCGGCCTCGTGGATCAGCGCGTAGTAGACGCGTCGGGTCCAGTCCAGGTCGACGTCCGGCCGCAGCAGTCCGGCATCGCGCGCCCGCCGGAAGAGCCGGTCGCACCGGTCGAGCACGTCGGTGTGCACGTGCGCCACCTCCGGGTCGTCGGTGCGCAGCGCGTTCATCGCGAAGCCCCACGCGATCTTCACCCGCAGCACGTTCGCGGTGACCTGGTACAGCGCGACCGCGGGCGGCGTGGCGTCCGGACGAGCCGCGGTCACCGCGTCGTGGAACTGGCGCGTGGCCCACCCGGTCATCGCCACGATCAACGCCTCACGGGTCGCGAAGCGACGGTGCACCGTCGTCCTGGCCACTCCGGCCGCCTCGGCGATCTGCTCCATCGTCGCGGCCGGATTGGCACCGAGCACCCGCTCGGCCGCCTCCAGGATCGCCCGCACGGTCCGTTCGGCGTCCGCTCGCAGCGGTCGCACCCGGTCACTGGCCCCGCCTGCCTTGGAAGTCACCCCCGAACTGTACGACAGAGTCGCCACTCAACTTTTACTTGCAACATCAGTGACGCATCTTCTAGATTAATGGCATCAACCAAGAGCCAATTAGTGAGCGCAGCACTTGGTTGGCACAGCACTTGTCGCACATCACTCGGCTCGTACAGCACTCGATTCGCACCCCACTCAATGCGCACAGCACTCAATGCGCACAGCACTCAGTCCGTAACAAGGGAGCCCCCATGGACCTGCGCCTCGACGACAAGACCGCCCTGGTGACCGGCGCAAGCCGAGGCATCGGCCTGGCGATCGTGTCCGCCCTCGTCGACGAGGGCGTGCGCGTCCTGGCCGCCGCCCGCACCATCACGCCGGAACTGGCCGCGACCGGCGCCCGAAGCATGTCCGTCGACCTGACGCGTCCCGACGGACCGATCCGACTCGCCGAACGCGCCGCCGCCGAGTTCGGCCGGCTCGACATCCTGGTCAACAACGTCGGCGGCGGGGATGCGGGCGGCAACGATCAGACCGGCGGCTTCCTGAGCTTCACCGACGAGCAGTGGCTGGCCTCGTTCGAGCTGAACTTCCTGGCCACCGTTCGCACCACCCGCGCCACGCTGCCCGCACTGATCGACGCGCACGGCGCGATCGTGAACATCTCCTCGCTCGGCGCCCGGGCACCGCACGGCGGGCCGGTGCCGTACACGACCGCCAAGGCCGCGCTGACCGCGTTCGGCAAGGCCCTCGCCGAAGAATTCGGCCCGCAGGGCGTCCGGGTCAACACGGTCTCCCCCGGCGCGGTGCGCACCGCGATATGGGAGGCGTCGGACGGCTACGGCGCCCAACTGGCGGCGTCCATGGGCCTGTCCCACGAACAGTTGCTCGCCACCCTCCCCGGCGCGACCGGCATGGTCACCGGTCGCTTCATCGAACCCGCCGAGGTGGCGAGCACCGTCGCCTACCTGGTCTCCCCGCTCGCCGGCAGCGTGACCGGCACCGACCACCTCGTCGACGGCGGCGCGCTCAAGGCCGCCTGAACCGACCGGAGGCTACGAAACCCTCGGGGGCGACGGGGCTTTCCCCGAACACCGCGGGTACGACGGGGCCATCCCCAAGGAGGGCCCGTCGCGCCCGGCGCCCACGACACCGCGGGTACTGCTGCTGCCGCCGCATCGCCGTCGACTGCGCGAGTCGGGGCTGCCGACGGAATAGGGTCTGCCGCGAAACGGGGTCGGGCACGATGCGGAGTCCTGCGCGACGGGGTCCGGCACGACAGGAGTCCTGCGCGACGAGGCTCGGCGCGAAAGACGGGGTCCGCCCCACGTCTTCGGTCGGAAGTCGTGGGGCGGACCCGGGTTCGAGCTTCGGTCAGGCGGCGGCGACCAGTGCGTCGCGGCCGAGCGCGCGGGTACGGGTGGCGGTGACGGTCGCGGTCGACCCGGCCTTGGCCTTGGCCTTGGGGGCCGCGAACACCGCGAGCCGCAGGAAGGCGAACCGGGCCAGTCCGGCGACGCCCGAGGCGGCCAGGTAGGTACCCTGCTCGACCAGGATGCTCGGCGCGGCCTGGACCGCGTGCAGGCCGAGCATCGCCGCCGTGGTGAACAGGTAGGCGACCGCTGCCGAACCGCCCGCCTGGAAGTGCGCCTTGAGGTCGGCGCGGCCCGCCCGGAAGGCGAACCGGCTGTGCAACTCGGTGGCCAGGATGGTGCCGGCCACGGTGACCACCGCGTTGGCGACGGCGATCGACAGGTGCCCGGAGAGCGCGACGAGCGCGGCGCTGGACGCCAGCCCGGTACCGCCACCGAAGACCACGAAGCGAGCGAAGGAGGCGACCGTACCGGGCGTCGACGGCTGAGTGGTGTTCTGCTCTGCGACCCGGCTGCGGTTGTTCACGTGACTCTCCTTGACCCCCTGCGAGCCCTGTCGGCCCGTCTGGATCAAACCTAGGGATCGCGCAACACATTCCCCATGGTGCCCACTTCCCTCCTGGGGTAGGGCTGGCCCCACCCCTCACACGCCGGCCCGCCGCGGACGGGCGCGGTCCCCACCTCGACCAACACCGGCGAAACGGTGCCACAATATCTCTCAAACTCGCCCAAATATCCCGCGCTTTCGGGTCGATCGCGGCCCTCGAACAACCCTCCCGATCCTCTATCGGGCGTCGATGTCTGCCTCGTCACACCACACCGCGCGTGCGACCTCACGCACACGCGGCCGCATTCGCCGCGCCCACGCCGGGAGGCCACCCCCCCGGCCGCCGGGACGAATCCAAGGCCGCCGAGTCGCGCCGATTCACATGGATAAGAGCATCCGATAGCATTAGCTTCGTGAGCACACGAATCGCGGACCTCGACCCCGGCGGCGCCCCCCTGCTCGGCGAGCCCCTCCCGGTGGAGTTTGCCAACACCCGCTACGCGGTGCGGGGCGTGCCGCAGGAGGGCCTGGCCGAGCCGGAGCACCTGGCCGCCTGGCTCCGCGACATCGCGCCGCGTCTGGCCGGCCCGCCCTCCGATACCGCGCTGCTCGCGGTGGACGCGGCGGACCTGGCGGCGGCGCTCGACCTGCGCGAGTGCGTCGCCGCGCTGCTGCGGGCCACGATGACGGACACCGCGCCGGCCGCCGACGTAGCGACCCGGCTCAACGCGTACACCCGCGCGGCCCCGCACTGGCGCGAGCTGACCTGGCCGACCGCGAGCACGCGCACCGAGGCCGCGCCGATCGCGGCGGTGCTGGCCGAGTTGGCGAGCGCGACGATCGACCTGGTCACCGGTCCCGATCGGGCCGAGCTGAGGCCCTGTCACGGCCCGGGGTGCGTGCTGCACTTCGTCAAGAACAACCCGCGCCGCGAATGGTGCTCCGCGGGCTGCGGCAACCGCGCCCGGGTGGCCCGGCACTACCAGCGCACGAAGAACGCGCCCCGGATCTGAACACACCCCGGACGTGAGCCCGCCCCGGACATGACCGCGCCCCGGTTGTCGAGGTTGCGGGCAAACGCCAGGGATAAGGGAAGCCCCTGAAGACCGGAACGAACGCCTCCGAAAGACTTTGGGCGATTCCCAGCGAGAGGCTTCGATTTCCCATGCGCGTTTCCCGGTTCTCCAGTGTGTCCTCGGCCGCCCATCCGGGCCGCCGTCGGGTGGTCGCCCGCTCGTCCGCCGCCGCGGTGGCCGTTCTGGTCGCCTCGACGCTGCTCACCGGCTGCCTCGGCAAGGACGACGACAAGAAGAAGGACGACAAGGGGAGCTCCACCGGGTCCAAACCCCCGATGATCACCATGCCGCCGGCGCCGACCCTGCCGGCCAAGACCGACCCGTCGGCGGGCAGGACCACCGGTGGTGGTGGCGCCGCCACCCCGTCCGGGACCGCGACCAAGAGCACCGGCCGGGTCAAGATGGTCAAGCTGCACAAGGGCGAGTGCATCAACGAGAAGGGCGAGGATCTCGTCACCGTCGTCTGCACCTCGCCGCACGATGCCGAGGTGGTCGGCGAGTTCACGCTGCCGTCGAACATGTCGCCGACGAGCATGACCTTCCAGGAGGACACCGGCAAGAAGTGCACCGAGCTGGTCTCCGGCGCCGCCGAACGCAACAGCAACCTGCAACTCTCCAAGCTCACCCTGCGCCCCACGTCCGGCAGTTGGATCAACGAGAACGACCGCGACCTGACCTGCCTCCTCAAGCGCACGGACCACGCGCCGCTCACGGCTCCGCTGAAGTAGCGGCGGCGAGCGCGGCGGGCGCAGTGCCCGCGGCGCGGACGGGGGCGTAGGGGCGGGCACGGGGATGGGTGGGCACGGCAGGTCGGCACCATCGGAGCGGCGCGGGCGCGTCGCGGGGGCCGCGCGGGACACCCGTGGGGATCGCGACGGAGTGCGTGCCGCCAGAAAGTTACCCATCGGTTAACCCCAGGGTCTCCCGCTGGCAGCTGACGGACCGTCAGGATGGGCACCGTCTGTGTTCGACGTGTACTCGACCTGTGTTCGGCCTGTGCTCGATTCGCCCGTTCCGGTCGGTTCGGCCGGTTCGACTGTCGACTCGTCCTGGAGGTCTGCCCTCGTGTCTCCCCTTTCCCGCCGTGGCTTTCTCGGCGCTGCCGCCGCGTCCGGCGCCGGGCTCGCCGTCGCCTCGGGTCTCTCGCCCGCCGTCGCGGAAGCCGTCGCCGCCACCGCCGGCACGCCCGGCACGCTGGACGATGTCGAGCACGTGGTGATCCTGATGCAGGAGAACCGGTCGTTCGACCACTACTTCGGCACGTTGCGCGGCGTACGCGGCTACGGCGACCGCTCGTTGGTCCGCTTCGCCGGCGGCGGCGACGTACTGCACCAGCGGCTGCTCGGCCTGGGCGGCGGCACCACGTTGCTGCCCTGGCACCTGGACACCGCAACGAGCAACGCCCAGCAGGTGCCCGGCCTGGACCACTCGTGGGGCGGCGGGCACAGCGCGTGGGCCAACGGCCAGTACAGCAACTGGATCCCGGCCAAGTCGTGGCTGACCATGGGCCACTACCAACGCAACGACATTCCTTACCAGTTCGCCCTCGCCGACGCGTTCACCGTGTGCGACCAGTACTTCTCGTCCGCGATGGCCTCCACCAACCCGAACCGCCTCTACCTGTGGACCGGCACCGTGGACCCGGCGGGCCGCGCCGGCGGGCCGGTCGTGGACAACAGCGAACCGGGCTTCCGCTGGACCACCTACCCGGAGCGGCTCCAGGCCGCGGGCATCTCCTGGCGGGTCTACCAGCAGGAGGACAACTACGACGACAACGCACTCGCCTGGTTCGACGCCTTCCGCACCGCGCCGCAGAGTTCGCCGCTGTATGTGAACGGCATGGCGCGGCGCGGCCCCAAGGCCTTTGCCGACGACGTCGCGGCCGGCGCGCTGCCGGCGGTGAGCTGGATCGTGGCGCCCACCGAGGAGTCCGAACACCCGAACTACCCACCGGCCAAGGGCGCGCACTTCACCGCGACCTACGTACTCGACGCACTCGCGGCGCACCCGGAAGTGTGGGCCAAGACGGTGGTCCTGCTCAACTACGACGAGAACGACGGCTTCTACGACCACGTCGTGCCGCCCACCGCACCGCCCGGCACGCCCGACGAATACATCTCCGGCGCGCCGATCGGGCTCGGCCCGCGCGTGCCGATGATCGTCATCTCGCCGTGGAGCCGCAGCGGCCGGGTGTGCTCGGAGGTCTTCGACCACACCTCGGTACTGCGCTTCCTGGAGAACTGGACCGGGGTGCGCGAGGAGAACATCTCCGCGTGGCGGCGCACCATATGCGGGGACCTGATGAGCGCGTTCACGTTCACCGGCAAGGACGTCTCGTTCCCGTCACTGCCCGACACGCGTGCGTTGCTGGACGAACTCGCCAAGCAGAAGTGGAAGTTGCCGCCGCTGATCCCGCCCATCGTCCAGCGGCAGCCGGTCCAGGAGGGTGGCGATCGGCCGGCGCTGCCGATCGACTACGGTTTCGCCACGTCCTCGCGTACCGAGGTCGACAAGGGCCTGCTGTGGATCCGGATCGAGAACACCGGCAGGCTGGGTGCGGGCTTCTCGATCTACACGGTCAACCACCGCAAGTTCGGCGCGTGGCAGTACACCGTGCCGGTCGGCGGAACGGTGGAGGACTTCTTCGGCGCACAGAGCGTCAGCGGTGGCCCGTACGACATCGACGTACACGGCCCGGACGGCTACCTGCGCGGCTTCAAGGGCGACGTCCGCACCTGGACCGACCCGACCAAGGGCCACCCGGAGGCCACCGCCGTCGACCGCCCCGGCCGCGTCCTCGACGTCACCCTCACCAACTCCGGCGGCGCGCCCCTCACCTTCACGATCCAGGGCGCCGGCGCACTCCGAACCATCCTCGTCCCACCCGGCACCACCAGCCACATCACCACACCCGCCGAGCCCACCGGCCACTACGACATCACCGTCACAGCCGACACCCAAGACACCTTCACCCGCCGCTTCGCCGGCCGCCTGTACTAGCTTGTTGGGCGACTTCGTCGCCGGCTCGCGAGGCACCACTTTTTCTTTCCCCCGCTTCGCTCCGCCAAGAAAAAGCGGCCCCTCGCTCGTGACTTCGTGTCCCTGCGCTTCGCTCCGGGCCACGAAGTCAACGTTTGCGGCTCCGCCGCTCTCCGCGCTTCGCGCGTCGATCACTTGGGGCAGCCGGGGTCGGGGGCGCTGACGCGCCGGGGTCGGCCGGCACGGAGGGGCGAGTCGTGGGTTGGCCGGGCCGGGGGCGCTGACGCGCCGGGGGGTGGGCGGCACGGAGGGGCGAAGTCGTGGGTTGGCCGGGCCGGGGGGCCGGAGTGGGGGCGGGTGGGCGCGCGGCCGGAGCGGCGTAGCCGGGCCGAGGGGCGCGGGGCAGCGGCGCGGCGACCAAGCAACGCAGCCGGGCGGCGCGGCGTCGGAGCACGGGGCAGCCGCGCGGTAACCAAGCGGCGGACGCACGGCAGGCCGGCCGCCGGCCGCGTGGTCATCACGCCCGACGCCACGAGGTGCCCGTCCGCTCTGCGGCCGGTGGTGCGGCCGGTGGATCCGTTCGCTGCGCGACGGGTTGCTCGGGCCGCTACGCGGCAGCCGCTTCGCAACACGACCTGCGCCGCATTCACCCGGGCCGCGAAGCGGACGTGCAACCCGAACCGACACACACCGCCGCACGGCCGCGGAGCGGACGAGTAGCACGAACACGAACCAGGCCCACCGGCCCGCCCCAAACCGCCTCACGGCCAACCCCAACGCAATATCGCTTTTGACTCAAGCGATGTCCCGATCCCCGTCGATTCACCCGTTCGAGCGGCATGTGTGCCACACGCCCGATCCGCCCCACCCGTCCGCGTAGCCTGGCGCCCGCGACGGTGCTTCCCCTGCCCGACGAGGCTTTGCCCCGCCCGCACGGGACCACCCGAACACCCCCGCCGGCGGCCGAAAAGAGCCCGCCGCGCGGTCCGCAGGACTCCCGCACGATTCGTTCCGACTTTTCGAGGATGCCGATGGTTCTCGCTGGATCGTCCCCCGGAGGCCGACGGCCGGCCCTCGCGTGGGTCCTCCCCCTCCTCGTGACTGCCGTGTGCGCGGTCGCGGCCGTGGCCGCGGTCTCCTCCCAGGCTCGCCCCGCGGTGGCCTTGTGCGGTGGACTCGCGACCGTCGCCGTCGCCGTGTGCGCCGCCGAGGCGGGCCGCCGTGGGCGCATCATCGCTCAACTGCACACGCGGCTCCAGCAACAACAGGTCGGGCTGCGCCGCCGACTCGCCGCGCAGGAGGTGGAGACGGCCCGGTTGGCCGAGGAGTTGCTGCCCGAGGCCATCGGCCGCCTCCAGGCCGGCGAACCCGTACCGGAGGTCATGCGCAAGGTCGCCCCGCAACCGAACGACCCGACCGAGTTCGCGGTCGCGCACCGCAATGTGATCCGTTCGGTGATCGACACGGTCAGCGCCGAGGAGGACCTGCGCGAGTCCGCCCAGCGCGCGTTCGTCAACATCGCCCGCCGTGTTCAGGCCACCATTCACCAACAGGCCCAGGACATGCGGGACATGGAGGACCGACACGGCGACGACCCGGTCGTCTTCCGCGACCTCCTGCACCTCGACCACGGCAACGCGCTGATCGGCCGGATGGCCGACAGCATCGCCGTGCTCGGCGGCGCCCGCCCCGGCCGCCAGTGGGAAACCGACATCGGCATGTACAGCGTGCTGCGCGGCGCGATGTCGCGCATCCTGGACTATCGCCGGGTCAAGCTGCACTCGGTCGTCGAGGTCGCGGTCATCTCCCAGCACGTCGAGCCGCTGATCCACGCGATCGCCGAACTCCTCGACAACGCCACCCGATACTCGCCGCCCTCGACCACCGTGCACCTGAGCACCACCGAGGTGCAGACCGGCATCGCGGTCGAGATCGAGGACGCCGGCGTCGGCCTGAGCGAAGAGGCCCGCCGCCGGGCCGAGCGCATCCTGTCCCTGGACGGTGAGGCGCTCAACCTGAACGACCTGGGCGAGACCCCGCGCCTGGGCCTGACCGTGGTGGCCCGCCTCGCGCACGCCAACAACTTCAAGGTGATGCTGCGCCCTTCGGCCTACTCCGGCGTGCGGGCCGTCGTGGTCATCCCCAAGAACCAGATCACCGCGAACGTGCCGCCGATGTACCCGATGCCGGAGCACCTCCAGCACCTGGACGAACTCCCGTCCCTGCACGACATGATGACCGACACGCCGGTCGGCACCGAGTTGGGCGCGAACGGGCTGCCGCAACGCCGTCGGCGCAGCCTGGGTACCGTCCCGCGCGCCGCGGCGCCCCGCGGCGAGCACCGTGCAACCACGCCGGGGACCGCCGCGCCGAGCGCCGACGACGCCCCGCCGGGACTCGGCCTGGACGCGTTCCTCAGTGGCATCAACGGCGAACTACCGCCCAGCGGACGGCGATCAGAGACCGGGGATGAGTCGTGGGACGACGGGGGATATCGATGACGGGCTACCGACCTAACATGGACTGGATACTTGCCGATCTGGCGAAGAGCGTGCCGTTCACGCGCTACATCGTGCTGCTGTCCGCGGACGGCCTGCGGATGGCCCAGCACAACACCGCGGCGGACACCGCCGATCGGCTCGCCGCCGCGTGCGCGGGCCTACAGAGCCTCGCCGCCGCGATCGCGTCCGAATTCCCCAAGGGCGACGGTCGGATGCGCCTGGTCGTGATCGAGGTCAACGGCGGCTACTTCTACATGATGGCAGCCGGCGCCGGCGCGTATCTCGCGGTGCTGGCCGACGGCCAGGTGGACACCGGCCTGCTCGGTCACCGGATGCGCGACCTGGTGATCCGGATCGGCGAACACCTGACCAGTCCGCCCCGCCGCGACGGGGCCTTTCCGTGAGTGTGTCGCGGCGCTCACGGCGCGATCCACACCCCGAACGGCTGTACATGGTCGGGGAAAACCCCAGGACCGGCAACCGGTTGGACCTCGTCACGCTGTTCGTCGCCAAGCACGAACCGAAGCGCGGGATGGCTCCCGAACTGGCCGCGATCCTGCGGATGTGTGAACAGCCCCTGTCGATGGCGGAGATCTCCGCCCACATGCGGCTGCCGACCAGCGTACTGACGCTGGTGCTGCTGGACATGGTGCGCACGAATCGACTCGAGGCCCGGGCACCGATCCCGGCCGCTTCGTTGCCCGACATCGATCTGCTCAAGGCGGTGATGCATGGACTACAAAGGCTCTGAGACCCTCGCCGGGCCGCGCCCCGAGGACATGCTGCCCGCGACGGCCGCCGCTGCGGTCAAGGTCGTGGTCGTCGGCGGCTTCGGCGTCGGCAAGACCACCCTGGTCGGCGCGGTCAGCGAGATCCGGCCGCTCACCACCGAGGAGACGATGACCCAGGCGGGCGTCGGAATCGACGACCTCGCGGGCATCGAGGCCAAGACCACCACGACCGTGGCGATGGACTTCGGTCGGATCAGCCTCAACGAGCGCCTGGTGCTCTACCTGTTCGGCACCCCCGGACAGGAGCGCTTCTGGTTCCTGTGGAACGGCCTGTTCGACGGCGCGCTCGGTGCCGTGGTCCTGGTCGACACCCGGCGCCTGGAGGTGTGCTTCGACGTGATGGGCCGGCTGGAGGATCGCGGCGTGCCGTTCGTGGTCGCGGTCAACACGTTCCCCGAGTCGCCGGCCTACTCGATGGACGAACTACGCGGCGCACTGGACCTGGACGAGTCCGTACCGATGGTCGACTGCGACGCCCGCAGTCGGGGATCGAGCCGGGACGTCCTGATGGCCCTCATGCAATACCTCTACACGCTCACCACGTACCGGGAGACGCAATGACCGCTCCTCCCCCCGTTCCGCCGCCCGGCTGCCCCGCGCACGCGGGCGCGACGGCCACCGAGGGCATCACCAGGTTGTACGGACCTGAGACGATCGCGGACCCGGGTGCCACGTACGAGAGGTTGCGCGCCGAGTACGGAGCGGTCGCGCCGATCCTGGTCGACGGCGACTTCCCGGGCTGGCTGGTACTGGGCTACCGGGAGAACCTGGAGGTCATGCGTACGCCGAGCCGATTCTCCCGGGACGCGCGCAACTGGCGCGACTGGCGCGAGGGGCGCATCCCGCCGGACGCCACCATCCTGCCGATCATGGAGTACCGCCCGGACTGCGTGTCCAGCGACGGCGCCGAGCACCAGCGGCTGCGCACCGTGGTCACCGAGAGTCTGGACCGGTTCGACCGACGCGGCATCCGCAAGCACGTCCAACGACTCGCCCACGAACTGATCGACCGGATCGCGGCCGATGGTCACGCCGACCTGGTCGCCCAGTACGCGCAGCAGTTGCCGATGCTGGTCATCGCGCAGCTCTACGGTCTGCCCGACGCGATGGGCCCGCGTCTGGTCGAGGCCAGCGCCGAGCTGATGATGCAGGGCGAACGCGCGCTCGAATGCAACGAGTTCATTTTGCGGACGCTGCGCGAACTGGCCGACCGCAAGCGTGCCGAGCCGGCCGCCGACTTGCCGTCGTGGCTGATCGAGCACCCGAACAAGCTGTCCGAGGACGAGGTCCTGCACCACCTGCGGCTGGTGATGGTCGCGGCGAACGAGTTGACCATCGCGCTGATCGCGAACACGCTGCGGGTGGTCCTGAGCGACGATCGATTCGCCGCCTCGCTGGCCGGGTCGCGGTTGACCCTGCCCGACGCGGTCGAGCAAGTCCTATGGGACGAACCGCCGTTGTGGGTCATCCCGGGACGCTGGGCGCTGGTCGACACCGAGTTGGGCGGACGTCGGATCAAGGCCGGCGACCTGCTCGTACTCGGCGTGATGGCCGGCAACGTCGATCCGCAGATCCGTACCGACCTCACCGTTCCGGTCCACAACAACCGCGCCCACCTGGCGTTCAGCGGCGGCGCGCACCTGTGTCCGGGACAGGACATCGGCCGAGCCATCACGGACACCGCGATCGACACACTCAACAGCCGGCTTCCCGACATCCGCCTGGCCCACCCCGACCGCCCGCCGGCCTGGCACGCGGCCACCTGGGCCCGCTACCTCACCTCGCTACCGGTCGAGTTCACCCCGGTCCCGCTGGTGGAGCCCACCGAATGGACCCGTCCACCCCGCCCACCCCGCCCCACCACCCCACCGGAACCACCGATGGACCTCCTACCCACCAACTGGTGGACCCGCGCCACCACTTGGCTCTTCGGCTGACGAACGAACACGCACGCCCGAACGAACGGACGGGCTGAGAGCGCGAACCCCTCAGCCCGTCCCGCATTCCCTGTCAACCCATCCGGCATTCCACATCAGCCCGTCCGGCGTTTGAGGACGGCCCGGAACGCTCCCAGGCTCACGACACCCCGGTGATCACCCGCAACAAGGCCCCGACCGCATCCGCCATCGCCCCCCTCGAAGCGACCAGCGCCAAGCGTGGATCGGCCTTCCCGGGCTCGGCGACCAGCCGCGACCGCAGAGTCCCGGTGTAGGCGATGTTGAGCGCGGTGCCCACATTGATCTTCGTCATCCCCGCAGCCACCGCACTCCGCAGCTCGTCGTCCGGCACCCCCGAGGACCCGTGCAGCACCAGCGGTACGTCCACCGCGGCGCGCAGCCGCGCGATCAGGTCGTGGTCGAGCGTGGCGGTCCGATCCAGCATCGCGTGGCTACTGCCGACCGCGACGGCCAACGCGTCGACGCCGGTCGCCCGCACGTACGCGGCGGCCTCGTCCGGATCCGTGCGCGCCCCCGGCGCGTGCGCGTCGAGCGCGGGATGGCCCGGCTTGCCGCCGACCTCGCCGAGTTCGGCCTCCAGGGTGATCCCGCGCTCGTGTGCCCAGGCCACCGCGTCCGAGGTGGCCGCCACGTTGTCCGCGTAGCTCAGCCGCGACGCGTCGAACATGACCGAGCTGATCCCGGTCCCCTCGGCGGCCTGCAACAGGTCCACCGATTCGACGTGGTCCAGGTGCAGCGCGACCGGTACCGCGGCCTCCTCCGCGAGCACCCGACACGCGGCCGCGAGCGGACCGAGCCGCCCGCGCCGGAACTTCACCGCGTTCTCGCTGATCGCCACCACGACCGGCAGCCCCGCCGCCTCCGCCGCGATCAGCACCGCCTCGGCGTGCTCCAACGTGATCACGTTGAACGCGGCAACCCCCACCCCGTCCGCGCGCGCCGCGTCGGTCAATATCCCCGTCGAGGTCAACGGCATGTCATCTCTCCTCGTGAACGATCCCGACCACCATCAACCCCGAGCCCGCCCGGGTCCGAACCCGCGCGACCCACCCGGGCACCGGCCCGCGTCCCGCAGGACCCCCGGCCGTTCCTCATCGCGGCGGCTCCACCGCGTCGACCCGCACCCTCGGCCGCCAGGTCCGGTACAGCTCGGCGTCCACATCGCCCGCCACCGGCGCGGCCACCGCCGCCGCCGACAGGGCGACCGCGTCCCGCAATCGGTCCGGCCACGGGCTGCCTTCGGCCAACCCGCGCGCCAGCGCCGCCACCGCCGCGTCGCCCGCGCCGGTGGCATTGCCATGGACCGAGGCCGGCGGTACGGCCCGCCACCAGCCCGCGCCGGTCCCGGCGACCATGCCCTCCGGACCGAACGAGGCGACCACCGCCGTGTCGGAGCGCGACTCCCGCAGCAGCCGCGCCACCGCCCGCAACGGATGGCTCTCGCCCGTCGCCGCGACCAGCTCGTCGGCGTTCGGCTTGACCAGGTCCGGCCCGGCCGCGACGCCGGCCACCAGCGCCGGCCCCGATGCGTCCAGCAGCACCGGCACCCGCGCCGCCCGAGCGAGCGTCACCAACTCCGCGTAGCCGCCCACCGCAACCCCCGGCGGCAGACTCCCGGACAGCACCAACACCGAGGCATTGGGCAGGAGTTCGGCCGCAGCGGCGACCATCCGAGCCCATTCCTGCGCGGTCCGTGCGGGGCCGAGTTCGTTCAGCGACGTCGCGCCGCCCGAG
Organism: Embleya sp. NPDC005575; assembly: GCF_040605455.1. Taxonomy (NCBI): domain Bacteria; kingdom Bacillati; phylum Actinomycetota; class Actinomycetes; order Kitasatosporales; family Streptomycetaceae; genus Embleya; species Embleya sp. NPDC005575. The sequence goes on from NZ_JBEXCV010000142.1 coordinate 21,419, forward strand.
CCGGTCTCCACGATCGTGGTGGTGCAGCGGGTCTCGCCTGACACCGGTACCGCCGTCAACGCGATGTCGGCCGCCGCGAGGTCGGCCCGTATTCGCTCGCCCGTCACGCCCCCGAGCGGGGCCACCGCCGCGACCGCGACCCCCAGCGAGCGCAACACGCGCGTGACGTTGATGCCCTTGCCCCCGGCCCGCCCGCCGACCGACAGCGGGCGATTGGCGCCGTGCCGTTCCAGGTGCTCCAGGTGGTAGGTGACATCCCAGGCCGGATTCGGCGTCACTGTGAGGATCACGAAGCCTCCTGCCCGTCCAAGACCGCGTCGCCGATGCCGTCCCTCACGATGCGTCCAGCACCACGGACCGGGTCAGGTGCCTCGGCTCGTCCGGGTTCAACCCCCGGCTCTGCGCGACCGCGACCGCGAGCTTCTGCACCCGGACCAGTTCCGCCATCGGGTCGAGCGCGCCGGCCACGAACGTACCCCCGGTGGCCGCGACCTGGTCGGCGAGGCCCTCCGGGACCGGCCCGAACACCCACGTGATCCGGTTCGGCGCGGCGATGCTGATCGGCCCGTGCCGGTACTCCATCGCCGGGTAGCTCTCCGTCCACGCGCAGGCGGCTTCGCGCATCTTCAGCGCGGCCTCCGCGGCGAGCCCGGTCGACCACCCCGTGCCCAGGAAGGTGAACTGCTCCGCCGCCAGGTACTCCGGGTCCGGCTCCCAGGCGAGGGCCGTCTGCGCGTCCCGGATCGCCGCGGCCAAGTCCTCGCCCACGTGCGCGCGCAGCAGGGCGAGCGCCGTGGTGGCGAACCGGGTCTGCACCACCGATTGTTCGTCCGCGAAGTCGAGCATGACGATCTCGTCCGCCGCGGTGATGATCGGCGTGTCCGGCGTACCGGTGATCGCGGTCGTCGCGACGGTGCCGCGGATGTCCGCCAGCAGCCGCAGCACCTCGGTGGTGGTGCCGGAGCGGGTCAGCGCGATCACCCGGTCGTAGTCCCGTACGCCGGGGAACTCCGAGGCGGCGAAGGCGTCGGTCACGCCGAGCCCGGCCTGCTCACGCAGCACGGCGTACGCCTGGCCGATGAACCACGACGTCCCGCATCCGACGATCGCGACCCGCTCGCCGGACTTGGGCAGTCCCGCGCAGTCCGCGGCCCGCGCGGCGGCACGCGCCCACAGCTCGGGCTGGGTGGCGATCTCGGCAGAGGTGTGGCTCACGGTCGTCATGGCGCTCCCGGGTCCTTGGGCGGTGCGGCCTGCGCACTGCTGCACTCGCATGCTTGAAACTATTCATTTGATAGCAGTTTCACGCACGAATGAGCAATCCCGCGCACCTCCCGGAAGCCCAATTCATCCCTTTAACCCGAAATCTGCACCTGGTGAGACGGCCAACGGACGTGCGAGGCCCCAAGACGGCGCGGGACACCGCCGCGAGCGGCCGGGCCGGGCCCGGCCGCCGGAGACGGGGGTGCGTGGTGCGGGCAGGTCCAGGCTGGGCAGTGTGGTGAGCTTCACGCCCTCGTCCACG
>NZ_JBEXCV010000143.1:0-22536 GCF_040605455.1 Embleya sp. NPDC005575
CCCCGGTCCGCGGCCGCTCGGCGCCGGCCGAGCGGGCCCCGTGCGCGAGCGCGGCGTTCAGGCCGCCGCCGATGTCGGCCACCACGTCCGCACCGAGCGCCCGGATCGCCGTCGCGACCCGGACGTCGTCGGTGACCACGAGCACACCGTGCACGAGCGGGCAGGCCAGCGCCGCCCGCACGGTGTCGAGCGCGAAGGCGAGGGCGAGTTCGGGTCGATGGCCGGGACCGATCGTGCCGGCGAGGCGACTCTTGGCGATCGACAACGGCTTCACCGGCACCACGAGGCGCCACGCGCGCGTGCCGGAGGGTGAGGGTGCGGTGCGACGATTGCCGGCGGGCCGGCGCCGGCCGGTGGAATCCGTGGCGGGGGACATCGGCAAGATCCTCGCATCCGTACCGTAAGCCCATATCCTCGTCGGTCGACGAGGACGTTTCTCGACAATGCGGAAGGCCCGGGGGAAACTGTGGGGTCCGCGTGTACAGAATCGATGTTCCGCCAGAATCTATGTTCCGCGCTTCTGCGGGGAGCGTCGATTGTGTGAGGAGCGACACGGCAGCGGAACACCGCAGCGGGACTTCCGCGCCGACACGCACTGAATCCGAAACACATGAACGGGAGGAACGCCGGTGGCCCGCCGAAGGATCGGTTTCTGGTACCGCCTGGCGGTCGTGGTGATCAAGCCCCTGCTGTTGCTGTTCACCAAACGTGACTGGCGGGGTACCGAGAACATCCCGACGTCGGGCGGGTTCGTCACGGCGGTGAACCACATCTCCTATGTCGACCCGCTGACCTACGCGCACTATCAGTACGACAGCGGCCGGGTGCCGCGCTTCCTGGCCAAATCCGGCCTGTTCAAGATTCCCTTCGTCGGCCGGGTGTTGGCCGGCGCCGGCCAGATCCCGGTCTACCGGGACTCCGCCGACGCCGCGCTGGCGTTCCGCGCGGCGGTGGAGGCGGTCGAGAAGGGCGAGTGCGTCGCGGTCTACCCGGAGGGCACCATCACCCGGGACAAGGACCTGTGGCCGATGCCGGGCAAGACCGGCGCGGCCCGGATCGCGCTGACCACCGGTGCCCCGGTGATCCCGGTCGCCCAGTGGGGCGCGCACGAGTTGTTGCCGCCCTACGGGAAGCGGCCGCGCCTGCTGCCGCGCAAGACGATGCACGTGTTGGCCGGGCCACCGGTGGATCTGGACGAGTTTCGCGGTCGTGAACTGACCGCCGATGTGTTGCGCGGGGCGACCGACCGGATCATGGAGTCGGTGACCGAGCTGCTGGCCGAGCTGCGCGAGGAGGCCGCCCCGCCGGACGCCGGCGTGCGCCGGGCGTCAGGCCGCCGGGCCGAGGCCGGGATCGAGCCGGGCCGACCGGATTCGAGCGCGCCGGACCTGTCGAAGGAGGGTCCGGTCGACAGGGCCCTCGTCGAGCAGGTGCCAGTTGAGAAGACCCTGGTCGAGCAGACTCCGGTCGAGAAGATCCTGGTCGAGCCGGTGCCGGTCGAAAAGGCCCCGGTGGGGTCAGCCCCGGTCGAGCGGGGCGCTCAACCGGAGCCGATCCGCGCCGAGCCCTCGCGCAACGACGCCGCACAGGCCGAGACCGAGCGCCCGGTGGGCGAGCGCGCCGGGACCGAGCACACCGAGGATGGCCGCGCATGACGCGCTGCGCGGTATTCGGCATGGGTTCCTGGGGCACCGCCTTCTCGATCGTGCTCGCCGAGGCGGGTTGCGACGTGGTGATGTGGGGCCGGCGCCCGGAAATGGCCGACGCGATCAACGCGCGGCACGAGAACGACGAGTATCTGCCCGGGATCGCCCTGCCGACCGGGATCCAGGCCACCACGGACGCGGCCAAGGCGGCCGAGGGCGCGGAGTTCGTGGTGCTCTCGGTGCCGTCGCAGACGCTGCGCGGCAACCTCACCACGTGGGCGCCACTGCTGTCCGACGACGCGATTCTGGTCAGCTTGATGAAGGGCGTCGAACTGGGCACCGCCAACCGGATGAGTGAGGTGATCCGCGAGGTCACCGGCGTGTCCGAGGGCCGGATCGCGGTGGTCAGCGGGCCCAACCTGGCCCCCGAGATCGCCCAGCGCCAGCCCGCCGCGAGCGTGGTGGCGTGCGTCGACGAAGAGGTCGCCCGGCGGCTCCAGGCGGCCTGTCACACGTCCTACTTCCGCCCGTACACCAACACCGACGTGGTCGGCGCGGAACTCGGCGGCGCGGTCAAGAACGTGATCGCGCTCGCCGTCGGGATGGCCGACGGCATGGGCATGGGCGACAACACCAAGGCCACGCTGATCACCCGAGGGCTGGCCGAGACCGCCCGGCTGGGTGCGGCGATGGGTGCCGACGCGCACACCTTCGCGGGCCTGGCCGGCCTCGGCGACCTGGTGGCCACGTGCACCTCGCCGCTGTCGCGCAACCGCACGTTCGGCGAGAAGATCGGCCGCGGCATGCCGATCGAGGAGGCCGTACGGGACAGCCGACAGATCGCCGAGGGCTTCAAGTCCTGCGAATCCGTGCAACTGCTCGCGCGGCGGTACGGCGTGGAGATGCCGATCACGGACGTCGTCGTGTCGATCATGCACGGCGGCAAGCCCCCGTCCGTCGGCATGGCCCTGCTTTCCCGCTCGGCCAAGCCCGAACGTTAGCCGCAGCCGCGCTTCGCGCGGGGCGGCTGCGCCGCGGCGGCCTCCGGCCGCTCCGGGAATCCGCGCTTCGCGCGGGGCGGCTGCGCCGCGGCGGCCTCCGGCCGCTCTCCTCGCAAGCTCGTCGATCACTGGTCGACGATCGAGTCGTGGGCGCTGACGCGCCGAAGGGGCGGCCGGATGGCGTCGCGGTGTCCGACGACGCCGTTCGACCGGACCCGCGTTCCGTTGCCGGCGACAACGGCGGCGACGGCGACGCAACACCGCGCGTCCGGCGGGCAATACCCCGTTCGAACAACGATCGGGATAGGGTCGTCCGACCATGAACGACGTTTCCGGCACCCCCCACTCCACCTCGCGCCCCCGCGTCGCGGTCGTCTTCGGCGGCCGCAGCTCCGAGCACGCGATCTCCTGCGTCACCGCAGGGAGCGTGCTGGCCGCGATCGACCGCTCCAAGTACGACGTGCTGCCGATCGGCATCGGCACCGACGGGCGTTGGATGCTCGTCGGCGACGACCCCGAACGGCTGGCGATCCGCGGCGAGCGGCTGCCCGCGGTGGCCGACGTCGCTGAGTCCTCCGCGGCCGTCGTGCTCGCCGCCGACCCCACGTCACGCGAGATCACCGTGCTCGAACCCGGCGCGCTGCCCAAGCTGCTGGGCGAGATCGACGTGGTCTTCCCGCTTCTGCACGGCCCCTACGGCGAGGACGGCACGTTCCAGGGCTTCCTGGAACTGGCCCAGGTCCCCTACGTCGGGTCCGGCGTGCTCGCCAGCGCGGCGAGCATGGACAAGGAGTACATGAAGGCCCTGTTCACCGGGTTCGGCCTGCCCTCCGGCCCGTACGCCACGGTGCGCCCGCGTGAATGGGAGCGCGACCCGGCGGCGGTGCGCGAGGCGGTGTCCTCGCTCGGCTTCCCGGTGTTCGTCAAGCCGGCCCGCGCCGGCTCCAGCATGGGCGTCGCCAAGGTGCATCGGATCGAGGACCTGGACGCGGCGATCGAGGAGGCCCGCCGGCACGACCCCAAGGTGATCGTCGAAGGCATGCTGGTCGGGCGTGAGATCGAGTGCGGCGTCCTGGAGTTCGAGGACGGGCCGCGCGCGAGCCTGCCGGCCGAGGTACGGGTGGGCGGCGACCACGAGTTCTACGACTTCGCCGCGAAGTACCTGCCGGACAACGGCACCGAGCTGGACGTGCCGGCGTCGCTGACCAAGGAGCAGACCGCCGAGGTGCAGCGGCTCGCGGTGGCCGCCTTCGAGGCGCTGTCCTGCGAGGGCCTGGCCCGGGTGGACTTCTTCCTGCTGGAGAACGGCCACTTCGTGATCAACGAGGTCAACACCATGCCGGGCTTCACCCCGGTGTCGATGTTCCCGAGCATGTGGCAGGCGACCGGCGTCGACTACGCCGAACTGGTCGACCGGCTGATCCAGGCCGCGCTGCGCCGGCCCAACACGCTGCTGCGCTAGACACGATCCGCCGGGCGGCGCCCGGCGGCCGGCACGCGTGTGAGGGGCGGTCGACGCGTCGACCGCCCCTCACACGTTGCTCAGATCCAGTGTGGCCGGCACCGTGCGGGCGACCGCGTCGGCGACGTCGACGAGCGGCGCGGCCGGCTCGGTGAACTTCCTCGGGACGGTCATCTCGACGTTGGCCCGGCGATAGACCGTGGTGAACCGCACGCCGTCGGCGTATTTCGCGAAGTTCCAGGTCACGCCGTTGACCTCGACCGAGTCGATCGGTGCGGAACCGGCCTTGGTCGGATCCACGACCCGCATCGAGGCGGGCAGCCCCACACCGCAGCGCAGCACGATCGCCGGATCCCCCCACGCCGCGGTCAGCGTGGACTTGGGCGAGGTCTCCCGCACCCCGGCGTCCATCACCTTCGCCGGGAGCGCGTCGTGCAACGCGCGGCACGCGTCGGCCGCGGCGCCCCCGGGCAGGACCGGCGCCGCGACCTCGACATCTCCCGAACCACCGCCGCACCCCACGGCCGTCAGCATGGTCACCGGAAGCAGCCAGGCGAGAACTCGAGTAGGTCGCACGGCCCCGATCCTAGATGTGCGACGCTCCGGGGCGGTTGCGTGGGGTCAGCCCAGGTTGACCACCGGACACGTCAGGGTGCGGGTGATGCCGTCGATGCGTTGCACCTCGGCGACCACCATGCGACCCAACCGGTCGACGTCGGCGGCCTCGGCCCGCACGATCACGTCGTAGGGACCCGTGACGTCGTCCGCCTGGGTCACCCCCGGCAGCTCGGCGATGCGTCGGGCCACCGAAGCCGAACGGCCGACCTCGGTCTGGATCAGGATGTATGCCTGTACCACCACGGCCTCCCGGCGCGCAGGATGATGGGATCTTGACGTGACCCCCGCTGCTGCGACCATTGTCGGCCCGGCGGGGGCTCGGCGACCACAGCGGAAGCCGACGGATCACAGGTGACGGGTCACAAACGAGCATGGTCGACGAGGCGGATCAAGGCTGATGGGCATGGCAGGAGAGCGGCGATGAGCGGGACGCTGGGCGATCTCGGCGAGTTCGGCCTGATCGGGGCACTGGTCGCCCGCGTGCCGACGGGGCCGCACGTGTCCCTGGGTCCGGGCGACGACGCCGCCGTGGTCGCCGCCGCCGACGGGCGTGTGGTGGCCACCATGGATCTGCTCGTCGAGGGGCGGCACTTCCGGCGGGACTGGTCCACCGCGTACGACGTCGGTCGCAAGGCCGCCGCGCAGAACCTGGCGGACGTCGCTGCGATGGGCGCCGCGCCCACCGCGCTGCTGATCGGCCTGTGCGGCCCGCCGGACCTGCCTACAGGGTGGGCGCTGGAGCTGTACGACGGCTTGCGCGACGAATGCGCGGTGGTCGGCGCGGGCGTCGCGGGCGGCGACGTGGTGGGCAGCGACACCGTCACCGTCGCGGTGACCGCGCTGGGCGACCTGCAGGGTCGGGCCCCGGTGGTCCGCTCCGGCGCCCGACCCGGCGACGTGCTCGCGGTCGCGGGCTGGCTGGGCTGGTCGGCCGCGGGGCTGGCGATCCTGGGCCACGGGCACCGCGCGCCGCGCGCGTTCGTGGAGGCGCACCGCAGGCCCGAGCCGCCCTACGACGCCGGTCCCGGCGCGGCGATCCTCGGCGCGACCTCGATGATCGACGTCAGCGACGGCCTGCTCGCCGACATGGGCCATGTCTCGCGCGCCTCCGATGTACGGATCGACATCCTCTCCGCCCGGCTGGACGTGCCCGCCCAGATGCGCGACGTGGCCCGCGCGCTGGGCGCCGACCCGCTCAACTGGGTGCTCACCGGCGGCGAGGACCACGCCCTGGTCGCCACCTTCCCGGCGGGGACCGCGCTGCCCGCGCGCTGGCGCGTGATCGGCCGCGTGCACCCCGGCGCCGGCGTCACCGTGGACGGCCGGGACCCGGGCCTGGCGGGGGGATGGGACCACTTCGGGGGCGGCTGAGGAGCGCGCACGCCGGGCGCACCGGCGGCGTGGATAGGCTGCCGGCATGGTGCAGACTCCTCCGCGCGTGCTCACGGTGGCCGGCTCCGACTCCGGCGGTGGCGCCGGGATCCAGGCCGACCTCAAGACGATGCTGGCCCACGGCGTACACGGAATGAGCGTGATTGCCGCGGTGACCGCGCAGAACTCGCTCGGCGTGCAGGGCTACTGGGAACTGCCCGCGGAGGCCGTGCGGGCGCAGTTCCGCAGTGTCGTGGACGACATCGGCGTGCAGGCGATCAAGACCGGGATGCTCGCGTCGCCGAACCTGGTGGCGGTGGTCGCCGCACTGCTGGCGGAGGTGTCCGTACCGGTGGTGATCGACCCGGTGGCCTCCTCCAAACACGGCGACACCCTGCTCGCGAACGAGGCGCTGGAGACCCTGCGCACTCGGCTGCTGCCGGTCGCCACGGTCGTCACACCCAACCTGTACGAGGTCGAACTGCTCACCGGCCACAAGGTGCGCGAGCGGGCCGACATGCGCGGCGCGGCCGAGGCGGTGCTCGCCTTCGGCTCGCGCTGGGCGCTGGTCAAGGGCGGTCACCTGGAGGGCGAGGCCGCCGACCTGCTCTTCGACGGCACGCACGAGTACTGGTTCACCAGCCCGCGCCACGACAACCGGCACACCCACGGCACCGGCTGCACGCTGGCGAGCGCGATCGCCTCGCGCCTGGCCCTCGGCGACACCGTGCCGGACGCGGTCGCCGCGGCCAAGGAGTACGTCACCGGCGCGATCCGGGCCGGCTTCCCACTGGGCGAGGGGATCGGGCCGGTCGACCACGCGTGGCGGTGGCGGCAAGGGTTCTGAACCGGAAGCGGACCGGGACCCGCGCCCACGGCGTGCGTCCCGGTCCGCTCGCGGGACACCCCGGACAAGCCGAAGGGCCGGTCCACCCTGGGGTGAACCGGCCCTTCGAAGTCGTGCGATCGAGCAACTAGCGGGAAACCTTGCCCGCCTTGATGCAAGAGGTGCAGACATTGAGGCGCTTCGGCGTGGCACCAACCATCGCGCGCACCGTCTGGATGTTGGGGTTCCAGCGACGGGGCGTCCGGCGGTGAGAGTGCGAAATGCTGTTGCCGAAGCCCGGCCCCTTGCCGCAGACGTCGCAGTTGGCAGCCACGGGAACACTCCAAAGACGAATGGGAATTGCGTACGAACACGTGCCGGCCGAATGCCGGACAACCGCAGAAGAGTAACCGACGAACCATGCGATGCGCGAACCCGGGATGATCCGGGCATACGCAATCAGCCGATCTCGTCATGCTTCCCGCCAAGCCTAACCCATCCGGGTGGGCCGCTTCACCGCTCTCCGTCTCGATAACGTGGCCGGCGGACGGGACGCGCACAACGGATTCGTACAGGAGGTGGGCGTGCAGGGCCTGCTGGGAGAGCTGGACGGTCCGGCGGTACGCCGCTGGGGTCGCGTCGCCTTGGAACTGATGGGGCGAGCGCGCGAGGAAATCGACGCCCTCAACGTGTATCCCGTGCCCGACGGCGACACCGGCACGAACCTGTTCCTGACCCTGGAGTCGGGAACCGCCGAGGTCGACGCGCTGTTCGGCCGCGACCTGCCCGAGCCCGACCTGCCGACCGCCTTCCGGGCACTGGCGCACGGCGCGCTGATGGGCGCGCGTGGCAACTCCGGAGTGATCCTCAGCCAACTCCTGCGCGGCATGGCGGAGCGCCTGGAGACCGAACAGGTGGCCGCGAACGAGACCGGCCGCGAGGTGCCCGCCGGGCTCGCCCTCGCACACGCGCTGCGCACCGCCGCCGATGCCGCCTACGCCGCCGTGGCCCGGCCGGTCGAGGGGACCATGCTCACCGTGGCCCGGGCCGCCGCCGACGCTGCGGCCGCTGCGGGCGAGGAGCTTCGGCCGGTGGTGCGGGCCGCCGCGACCGCGGCACGTGGCGCATTGGCCCGGACCCCCGAGCAGCTGGACGTACTGCGCCGGGCGGGCGTGGTGGACGCGGGCGGGCGCGGCCTGACGGTGCTGCTGGACGCGCTGCTCGCGGTGGTCACCGGCGAGCGCTCGGCGTACCGGATCCACCCGCACCAGGTGCATACCCCGGTCCCGGTCCCGTTCGCCGAACCGGTCGAGCCGGACGCCTCGACCGAGGGGCCCGGGTTCGAGGTGATCTACCTGCTGGACGCGCCCGACGACGCGCTGCCCGCGCTGCGCGAACGGCTCGGCGCGCTCGGCGATTCGCTCGTGGTGGTCGGCGGCGAGGGGCTGTGGAACGTGCACGTGCACGTGGACGACGCGGGCGCGGCCGTCGAGGCGGGCATCGAGGCGGGCCGGCCGTACCGGATCCGGATCACCCACCTGGAGCGCCCCCTCGCCGGCCTCGCCGCGCCCGAGCCCACCCCCACGCGCGGGATCGTCGCGGTCGCCCAGGGCGACGGCCTGGCCACCCTGTTCGCCGAGAACGGCGCGCACGTCGTGCAGGCCGGTCCCGGCCGGCGGCCCTCCACCGGGGTGCTCGTCGACGCGATCCGGCGCACCGAGGCGCGCGAGGTGGTGCTGCTGCCCAACGACGCCGACTGCCACGCGGTGGCCGGGGTGGCCGCCCAGCAGGCCCAGGCACACGGCATCCGGGTCCAGGTGATCCCGACCAAGGCCGCCGTGCAGGGCCTGGCCGCGCTCGCCGTGCACGAACCCGGCAGGCGCTTCGACCAGGACATCGTCGGGATGACCTCGGCCGCCGGCGCCACCCGCTACGGCGCGCTCACCGTCGCCGTCCGCGAGTCGTGGACGATGGCCGGCGTCTGCCAGGCGGGCGACGTGCTCGGGGTGATCGAGGGCGACATCGCGGTGATCGGCCATGACCAGCGCGAGACCGGCACCGTGCTGGTGGACCGCATGCTCGCGGGCGGCGGCGAACTGGTCACCCTGGTCACCGGCAGCGCCTGTCCCCCGGGCCTGGCCGCCGCGATCGAGCGCCGGCTGCGAGCCACCCGGCTCGGCGTGGACGTGATGGTCTACGAGGGCGGCCAGGAGGTGTACCCGCTGCTCATCGGGGTCGAGTAGCGCCGACCCGGCGCTTCGAGGAGCCCCGATGACACTGTCGACGAGTACCGTTGGGCGGCATGTCGCGCCTTGACGAACCGCTGAAGAAACTCGTCGGCGACCGCACGGCGACGGTGCTGGCCAAGTCCCTCAAGCTGGACACCGTCGGAGATCTGCTGCGCCACTACCCCCGGCGCTACGCGGAGCGCGGGCGCCTGACCGACCTCTCCCGCCTGGAGCCCGAGGAACACGTCACCGTGATGGCGGAGATCGCCAAGGTGAGCAAGCGTCAGTTCCGCAATCGGCGCGGCAGCCTCCTGGAGGTCGAGGTCACCGACGGGCGCGGCAAGCTCACCCTGATCTTCTTCAACCAGGCCTGGCGCGAGGAGGAACTGCGCCCGGGTCGGCGCGGCCTGTTCGCGGGCAAGGTCGGGCGGTTCAACAACGTGATCCAGCTCAGCCAGCCGGACTACCAGCTGATCGGCGAGGACGACCAGGACGGCGTGGCGAACGTGTTCGCGGGCGCGCTGATCCCGGTCTATCCGGCCGCCGCCAACATGCCGTCCTGGAAGATCGCGCAGTGTGTCGGCATGGCGCTGGACACGCTCGGCGAGATCGGCGACCCGCTGCCCGCCGAGATGCGCGAGCGGCGCGGCATGCCCGGACTGGCCGAGGCGCTTTTGCGGGTGCACCGCCCGACCTCGTGGGAGGACGTCACCGCGGCCAAGGATCGACTCAAGTGGGACGAGGCGTTCGTCCTGCAGATTGCCCTGGCCCGCCGCCGCCGGGACGCCCGGGCCCAGTCCGCGGTGGCCCGCCCGCGCCGCACGAACGGCATCCTGGATGCCTTCGATGCCCGCCTCCCGTTCGAACTCACCGACGGCCAGCGGGAGGTCTGCGCCGAGATCGAGGCCGACCTGGCCACCGAACACCCGATGCACCGCCTCCTCCAGGGCGAAGTGGGTGCCGGTAAGACCTTGGTCGCGCTGCGCGGGATGTTGACCGTGGTCGATGCCGGGGGGCAGACCGCGTTGTTGGCGCCGACGGAGGTGCTCGCGCAGCAGCACTACAGGTCGATCGTGGAGATGCTCGGGCCGTCGGCCGAGGGCGTCGGGATGCTCGGCGGGTCGGAGATCGGCACCAAGGTCACCCTGCTCACCGGCTCGATGGGGGTGCCCGCACGCCGCGCCGCACTCCTGGACCTGGTCACCGGTGAGGCCGGGATCGCGATCGGTACGCACGCGCTGATCGAGGACAAGGTGGAATTCCACGACCTGGGCTTGGTCGTGGTCGACGAGCAGCACCGCTTCGGCGTCGAACAGCGCGACGCGCTGCGCGGCAAGGGTAAACGTCCGCCGCACCTGCTGGTGATGACCGCGACGCCGATCCCGCGCACGGTGGCGATGACCGTGTTCGGCGACCTGGAGACCTCGATCCTGGCCCAGCTCCCCTCCGGCCGATCGCCGATCGCCACGCATGTGGTCCCGGCCAAGGAGAAGCCGCACTTCCTCGACCGCGCGTGGCAGCGGGTGCGCGAGGAGGTGGAGAACGGTCACCAGGCGTACGTGGTGTGCCCGCGGATCGGCGACGAGGAGGACGACCCGAAGGCGAAGAAGAAGACCAAGGCGAAGACGAAGGCCGCCAAGCGGGACGAGGACCTGCCCGCCGAGGCGTACCTGGACGACCCCGAGGACATCGGCGCGGAAGCCGCCGGAGGAGCGGAGGAGCGCCGCCCGCCGCTGGCCGTGCTCGACGTCGCCGCGGCGCTGACCGCCGGACCGCTGGCCGGCCTGCGGATCGCGGTGCTGCACGGCCGGATGGCGCCGGACGACAAGGACGACGTGATGCGCCGCTTCACCGCCGGCGAACTGGACGTGCTGGTGGCGACCACGGTGATCGAGGTCGGCGTCAACGTGCCCAACGCGACCGCGATGGTGATCATGGATGCCGACCGGTTCGGCGTCTCGCAGCTGCACCAGTTGCGCGGCCGGGTCGGCCGCGGCAGCGCCCCCGGGCTGACCCTGCTGGTCAGCGAGATGCCCGGCGGCACCTCCGCGCGTGAACGCCTGGACGCGGTGGCGGCGACCCTGGACGGTTTCGAGTTGTCCCGGATCGACCTCGAACAACGCCGAGAGGGCGACGTGCTCGGCGACGCGCAGTCCGGCTCGCGCTCGTCGCTGCGCATGCTGGAGGTGGTCCGGGACGAGGAACTGATCGTGGCGGCCCGTGAGGAGGCGAGCACGATCGTGGCGAACGACCCGGACCTGCTCGAGCACCACGACCTGCGCAGCGCGCTGGCCAGCATCCTGGACGACGAGCGCGTGGAATACCTCGACAAGGGCTGACCGCCCTCGCTCCACTCCCGCGCGCCCCCACGGCTCACCCGTTCGGAGCACGCGGAACAGCTCGTCGGTTGGCTACCAATGGGCCATGGACGCACGTACGGGGGACGAGGGCTTCGACGCGCTCTTCTGCGGGTTGCTCCCTCGCTTGTATCGACGGGCCGTGCTGCTCGCCGGCGAGGGCAGCGCCGAGGACGCGGTGCACGAGACGTACCTCAAGCTGGCCCGCAGACCCGACCGCCTGCTCGGTCATCCCGAGCCCTACGCCTACGCCTTCCGAGCCCTGGTCAGCGTCACCCGCGACATGTGGCGTGCCCGCAGCCGCCAGGTCCTGCTGCCCGAACCGCCCGAGCCGGGGGAGCGGGCCCAGTCCGCCGCCGGTGATGCGATCGCTCGGCGCGAGGCCGAGTGGGAAGCGGTGCGGATGCTCGGCTCGCTGCCCGCCAAACAGGCCGCCGCCGTGCTCCTGGTCGACCTGGACGGATACACGATCGATCAGGCCGCCGAGATCCTCGGCGTGCACCGGGGGACGGTGTCCCGCTCGCGCGAGCGCGCCCTGACCCGGCTGCGCGCCGGGCTGGGCGGCACCGCCGGCAGGTTCCGCCGCCGGGATCGACACGAAGGAGTCACCCGGTGAACCCCTCGCCCCCCGATCTCGACGACCTCGACGACGCGGTCCACGAGCTGCGCACCCGGCTGCGCGACGCGGACGCCGCGTGTGTCGAACCGCCGGGCCTGGCGCTGCGGGTGCTGCGCCGGCCGGCCCCGCGCCCGGTGTGGCGCGGCGCGTTCGCGATCGCGCTCGCGGGAGTGCTGGTGGTGGCCGTGGTCGGCCTGGGCGCCTTCCTGGCCGGCCGGCACGACCCGACCGACCCCTCGGCCCCCAGGCCGCCCGCCGCGCGAGCGGTCAGCGTGCAGACCGAGGTCTACAACTCCGAGGTGCCGTGTCGCGCGCTGCGCACGATCGAGTGCTCGCTCGGCGTCTTCAAGGAGGCGAGGTTGTCGTCGCGGACGGCCGATCTGGCGGATCGGGTCTGGCACGGCGACCGGCTGCTCCTGGTCTGCCTGCTCGCGGACGGCCCGCGCGTGACGGATGAGACCGGCATCGCGTCTCGGCACTGGTATCGGGTGGTGGTGCTGGGCACCGGCGCCGAGGGCTGGCTGCCCGGCGTCCGCACCCGCAACGAGGCCGAGGTGCCGGACTGCGCCTTCTGAACGGAGCGGGCGCAGCCGGCCCGGGCACGCGGTCGGCGGACGGGACGATCTCCGTCCGCCGACCGCGTGGGTCGGTCGGTCAGCAGTGGTACATGCCCGGCATCGGGTCCTGCGGCGTGAGGACACGCTGCGCGGGCAGGAAGCCGTGCCCGCCGTCGTCGCCGTCGGTGTAGTACCAGATGTCGTTGCCGCCCGAGTGCGGGTCGCCCTCGGTCCAGCAGCTGAAGTAGCTGTAGGTGCTGTCCAGCCGGCTGACCACGGGGGCCCCGAAGTGGGGCTGCGAGCGCAGGTCGCTCGCGCCGTTGGCGCAGTGCAGGGTGCCGTTGCTGTCGACGTAGCAGTGCGCCGCGGTCGTCGCCGGCGCGGCGGACGCCGGGGCCATGCCGGTCGCGACCAGGGCGACGCCGGTGACGACGGTGACGAGGAAGGTGCGGAGCTTCATCGGGATCTCCCGGATCGGGTGTGGGATCGATGTCTCGACGGCGAGCGCCGTCGCCCGTGCCCGGCGATGGCGCCGTCGCCGTGCACACCCCTCATACGATCCGGTGGCTCGGTGTGTATGACGCGTCGCGCACCGTATTTCGGGATTTCGGGCCGGATTTCGCCGGCCGCGACCAGTCGATAGCGTTGACCCCATGCAGGACACGTACGCCGGGCCCGCCCGCAGCGCCGCCCGCGAGCCCGCCCCCCACCCGCGAGCGCGCGCATGACCCGGGTGATCGCCGGGGCTGCGGGCGGCCGACGCCTGACCACGCCGCCGGGCGAGGGCACCCGGCCGACCTCGGACCGAGCCCGCGAGGGACTGTTCTCCACCCTCCAGTCGCTGCGCGGCAACCTGCACGGCGCGCGCGTGCTCGACCTGTTCGCGGGCTCCGGTGCGGTCGGCCTGGAGGCGCTGTCCCGTGGCGCGGCTCGGGTGCTGCTGGTGGAGTCCGACTCTCGTGCGGCGAACACGATCCGGACGAACATCCGCCTCGTTGCCCTGCCCGGCGCGGAGTTGCGGCCGGCTCGCGCGGAGAAGACCGCCGCGGTGCCCTGCCTCGACGAGCCGTACGACGTGGTCTTCCTCGATCCCCCGTACGCGGTCACCGACGGTGACGTGGGCGCGCTGCTCGGCGCGCTGGCCGAGCACGGTTGGCTGGCGCCCGACGCGCTGATCGCGGTGGAACGGGCAACGCGCGGTGGTCCATTCGCGTGGCCCGCGGATTTCGTCGAGATCAGATCCCGTCGCTACGGCGAGGGAACGCTCTGGTACGGTCGCGCCGCGCAAGCCTGACCAGGCGGGCGGACCATCGGGTCCGGACCCGTCGGCACCCGATTTCGAGGGGAACCTCCGTTGCGTCGAGTCGTCTGCCCCGGTTCGTTCGACCCGGTCACCAACGGTCATCTGGACATCATCGGACGGGCCGCGAGCCTGTACGACGAGGTCTACGTGGCGATCGGTTTCAATCGCGCCAAGCGTTCGGGTCTGTTCACCATCGAGGAGCGCATCGAGATGCTCCACGAGGTGGTCGAGCAGTACAAGAACGTCAAGGTCGAGGCCTTCGAGGGGTTGCTGGTCAACTTCTGCCGGGAGCGCGGGATCCCGGCCATCATCAAGGGCCTGCGTGCGGTCACCGACTTCGACTACGAGTTGCAGATGGCGCAGATGAACTACGGTCTTACCGAGGTGGAGACGTTGTTCGTCGCGACGAACCCCCTCTACAGCTTTCTGTCGTCGAGTCTCATCAAAGAGGTCGCGACGTACGGAGGCGACGTGTCCGGCCTGGTGCCGGAGACGGTGCTACGTCGGCTCACCGAGCGGCTCGCGCAGGGCTGACGCGGCACGTGCCTCGTCGCCGGGCCGACCGCCCGCGGCGAGTCGGTCCGTCACGCGATGCCGGCGAACACGACGGCGACCGTCGGTTTGAGGAGAGAGAGCAAGCCCGTGGACGTGCAGCCCAAGCTCGATGAACTGATCGCACTGGTCGAGAACGCGCGCTCGATGCCGATGTCGGCGTCGTGCGTGGTCAACCGCGCGGACGTGGTGGCCCGGCTCGAGGAACTCAAGAACCTGCTGCCGGAGGAGTTCAACCACGCGCGGCGCGTGCTCGGCGACCGCGAGTCGGTGATCGAGGAGGGTCGCCGCGAGGCCGAGCGGGTGCTGGCCAACGCCCGCGAGGAGCGCGGCTCGCTGATCGCCGACACCGAGGTGGCCCGCGAGGCGTACGGCGAGGCCGAGCGGATCCTGTCCGAGGCCCGCCGCGAGGCCCAGCGCATTCGCGAGGAGGCCGACGACTACGTCGACCAGAAGCTGGCCAACTTCGAGGTCGTGCTGACCAAGACGCTCGGTGCGATCGGCCGGGGTCGGGACAAGATGCGCGGTCGCCGCCCGTCCGACGAACTCGGCGAGTACATGCAGGCGCAGGAGCTGGCCGACGCCCAGGCCAAGGGCCGCCCGGGCAGCCTGCAGGCCCAGCTCGACGGCCACGAGGAGACCTTCGCCGCGCCCGCCCAGCCCGACTACCCGGCCGCGCCGCCCGCGCCGCCGACCGTGCCCGCGCAGGCCGGCCCCTACGGCGGTCAGCACGGCTACGGTCAGGACGCCTACGGGCAGCCCGCCTACGCGCAGGGCGCCGGACCGGACACCGGCTACGCCGGCGGCTACGAGGGCCAGTACGACATGTCGCAGTACGACCAGCACGGGCAGCAGCAGCCGCCGTACCCGACGCAGCACGACCCGGCGGGCACGGGACAGCAGCCCGCCTATGACCCGCAGGCCCAATACGCGCAGTCGCTGGACGAGACCAGCTTCTTCGACACGAGTCTGATCGACGTGCGCCAGTTCCAGGACGGCGGCGGCCGCTAGGTCCGCTCGTCGACCGCCGAGCGCCTGGCACCTTGCGTCGGGCGTCCCGCTCGAATGGCCCCGTTTGGGGCCTGGCGCGCGGGCTGCGATACTCTTACGGACCGACCCTGCCCGAGGCGTGCTTTCCGCGTGCCCCAAGGGTTGGCACCCTGACCATTCGAGCCCCCCGCGACCCGGGGGGTGGCACTGCATGAGGTAGGACATCCTGGACCGCTTGGATCACCGCAAGCCGCTCGTCGTCGATACACGCGAGCTGGGGCGTCGGCCTGGATCCATGCTGAAGGTGTCCCGCTCCGTGCCGGCCCCGGTGGACATGGGCGTGGCAGACGTGATCGGCGCTCCCGTAGGTGCCCCCATCCAGCTCGGTGTCCGACTGGAAGCGGTCATGGAGGGAGTGCTGGTCACCGGCGTCGCACAGGTGCCGCTGACCGGTGAGTGCGTCCGGTGCCTGGAACCGCTCGAGCGCGAGCTCACGGTGCGTTTCCAGGAGCTGTACGTCTACCCGGACGCGGACGCCGACGAGGACGCCTTCCGGCTTTCGGACGACTTGTTCGACCTGGAGCCGGTGCTGCGGGACGCGACGGTGCTCGCACTGCCGCTCTCGCCGCTGTGCCGGGAGGACTGCCCGGGTCTGTGCTCCGAATGCGGAGCGCTGCTCGCGGAGGACCCCGACCACAGTCACGAGCTCGCCGACCCCCGGTGGGCGAAGTTGACCAACATCTTCGACGGACCTTCCGCCGAAGCCGACGTTGACGGCGCGTCCCGCGCCGACGAGAACCAGGAGAAGTAGCCGTGGCTGTTCCGAAGCGGAAGATGTCGCGCAGCAACACCCGGCACCGCCGGAGCCAGTGGAAGGCCACTGCCCCCAACCTGGTGACCTGCGAGCGCTGCCGTGAGCCGAAGCTGTCGCACATCGCGTGCCCGAGCTGCGGCACCTACAACCGCCGCCAGGTCCTCGACGTCTGATCAGGCCGGTGGTCGTTCCGGTGACGGAATCACTCGCGCAATACGCGGATCTGGAAGGGCGGCTGGGCTGGTCGCTCGATGCCGCCCTTCTGGAACGCGCCCTCACCCATCGCTCGTACGCGTACGAGCACGGCGGGCTCCCGACCAACGAGCGCCTGGAATTCCTGGGCGACTCGGTGCTCGGTCTCGTCGTCACCGACACGCTGTACCGCAGGCACCCCGACCTGCCCGAGGGTCAGCTCGCGAAACTGCGAGCCGCCGTCGTCAATTCGCGCGCCCTGGCGGGCGTCAGTCGGCGACTCGACCTGGGCGCCTTCATCCGGCTCGGCCGAGGTGAAGTGGGCACGGGTGGGCGGGACAAGTCCTCGATCCTCGCGGACACACTCGAAGCCATCCTCGGTGCGGTGTACCTGGACCAGGGTCTCGACGCGGCGACCGAGCTGATCCACCGGTTGTTCGATCCGCTGATCGAGCAGTCGGCGAATCTCGGCGCGGGCCTGG
Organism: Embleya sp. NPDC005575; assembly: GCF_040605455.1. Classification (NCBI taxonomy): domain Bacteria; kingdom Bacillati; phylum Actinomycetota; class Actinomycetes; order Kitasatosporales; family Streptomycetaceae; genus Embleya; species Embleya sp. NPDC005575. Next base: position 17,019 of record NZ_JBEXCV010000143.1, read on the forward strand.
ACTGGAAGACCAGTCTCCAGGAGCAGACCGCCGCGGCGGGTATCGGAGTCCCCGAATACGTGGTCTCCGAGACCGGTCCCGATCACGAGAAGACCTTCACCGCCCTCGCCCGGGTCGCGGGTGTCGATTACGGCACCGGTGTCGGGCGGAGCAAGAAGGAGGCGGAGCAGCAGGCCGCCGAAAGCGCTTGGCACTCGATCCGGGCCAAGTACGGAGACGGTTCCGGCACGCAGCCGGCCACCGCGTAGTCTCCGAGCCAATGCCTGCCGATAGGTAAGTTCGAACCGGTCACCGACCTCGCGGTCGCCCGGCACGACCTCACCTACCGGCAGGCATTTTCGCATTCCCGACGCCGGTCCTCGCCGCGGTTCGTGGTGTCGTCGGTCGCCGGTCGTGCTGTCTCCCGTCGTGTCGTCTCCGGTTGTGCCGTCCCCAGGGGGAGTGCAAGGTGCCCGAACTGCCCGAGGTCGAGGTCGTCCGTCGCGGACTGGAGAAGTGGGTGGTGGGTCGCACCATCGCGCACGTCGAGGTCACCCACGAGCGTGCGGTGCGGCGCCACGTGGCGGGCCTGGTGGACTTCGCCGACTCGCTCACCGGCGCCCGGGTGCACGCCGCCCGACGACGCGGGAAGTATCTGTGGCTGCCGCTGGTGGCGCCCGGTGCCGAGGCTCCCGAGGACGCGCTGCTCGCGCACCTGGGCATGAGCGGCCAGCTCCTGGTGCAACCGCCCGAGGCACCCCGCGAAAAGCACCTGCACGTGCGGTTCACCTTCACCGACGGCGGGCCCGAGCTGCGCTTCGTCGACCAGCGTACGTTCGGCGGGCTCGCGGTCGAGCGCGGCGGCGCCGAACTGCCGCCCTCGATGGCGCACATCGCACGGGACCCGTTGGACCCGCTGTTCGACGACGCGCTCTTCCACGCGGCGCTGCGCCGGCGCAACACCGAGATCAAACGGGCGCTCCTGGACCAGTCCCTGGTCAGCGGGATCGGCAACATCTACGCCGACGAGGCGCTTTGGCGATCCCGGCTGCACGGTGCCCGGCAGACCGGAAAACTCACGCTCGCGCAGACCACGCTGGTGCTCGCGTCCGCGCGGGACGTGATGACCGACGCACTGGCCGCCGGCGGCACCTCCTTCGACAGCCTGTACGTCAACGTGAACGGTGAGAGCGGCTACTTCTCCCGAGGCCTGGACGCCTACGGCCGCGAGGGCGAGCCGTGCAACCGGTGTGCGACGCCGATCCGACGGATCTCGTTCATGAATCGCAGCAGCTACTTCTGCCCGGCCTGTCAGCGGGCGCCACGCAGGGCGACGGTCGGGGCGTAGGCACCCGGAATCCAGGGAGCGCGTGTATGGGGTTCAACGGGGACATCGTCGTCGTGCGCGGGGCGCGGCCGTTGTCCGAATTCGCGCCGCACGTGGACACGGCGGCGCACTCGGCCCGGACGATGTGGGAGACGCCGGACGGCTGGACCGCGACGCACGTGCGGCACGAGGACGACCCGTACGCCTTCGAGCGGCCGTGGCTGGAGGCGCTGGCGGCGAAGGCGGACTCGCCGGTGTTGGTGTGCTGGGTCTTCGAGACGCACGTGGCGCACGTCCAGGGGGCGAGCGAGGCGGGCGCCTGGGAGGCGTGGCTCAATCCCGGCGAGGCGGCGGCGCACCTGGCGATGGGCCGGCTCGAACTGGAGGCGGCGCGCACCGGTGCGGACGTCTTCGACGGAAGCGGCGAGTTGCGCCGGCCGGAGCGCTACGCGCAACTGCGCGACGAGGTGGGCGAGGTGCTGGACCGGGCCCGGCCGAAGGTGGTCGACGCGGCGGTGCGCTGGGCACGGGCGGCTGGTCGCGCGGCGGCGGCGGACGCGGTCGACCTCGTACTCGCCCGCAACCAGGGCGAATCCGGGCTGTACGTGTTCGGGCTGCTGGCGGATCGGCTCGGGGTGGGGCCACGCTGAGGGCGATGCTTCGGACCCGCGCCGCGGACCCCGCGATGCTGCGGACCCGTGCTGCGGACCCGGCAAGGGTGCGAAACCACGTGCGGCGGATCCGCTCGGCCGATCCGCCGGGTCAGCGGCCGAACTCCTGGGTCCACCAGGGACCGTTGGCGCCCTCCCGGATGCCGACACCGAGCTTGGTCAGGCCGCAGTCCAGGATGTTGCGACGGTGGCCGGGACTGTTCATCCAGGCACGCATCACCGCGTCGGCGGTCTTTTGGCCGCGCGCTATGTTCTCCGCGCCCAGATAGCTCACGCCGGCCTTCTCGGCACGGTCCCACGGGGTCAGGCCGTCGGGCGTGTTGTGGTCGAAGTAGTCGCGGTCGGCCATGTCCGCGCTGTGTGCGCGGGCCAGCCCGACCAGCTTGACGTCGCTCTTGACCGGGCCGCAGCCCGCGTTCGCGCGCTCCTCGTTGACCACCGCGAGCACCCTGTCCTCGGGGCCGCTCGGCGGGTTCGTCGCGCTCGTGGTCGGGGTCCCGGCCGGCTTGCTCGGCGTTGCGCTCCTGCTCGGGGTGGCGGCCGCGCTCGTGATCGGCGCGCCGGGCGTCGTGCTCGCCGTGGTTGGGGCGCTCGTCGTGGGCAGCGGGGTCCGGCCGGTGGTCGCCGCGCCCGGGAGCAGGCTTCGGGACGCCTCGTCGCCGGTGCGGTCGGCCCCGGCGCCGCCGGGCGGGGCGGAGCCGTCGAGGGCGTGCCCGGGCAGCGGTCCGTCGGCGCCCGCGGCCCGGTTGGCGGAGGACTCGCCGGCCCGGTCCGAGACGACCATGCCGGCCACCGTGCCGCCCACCGCGAGCAGGGCCAACAGGGCGAGCAGGGGAGCGATGCGTCGGCGGCGCGACTTCGCGCGTCGTCGACGCGGGTGGGCCGAGGCCGAGGTACGACTGTGCCGAGCCATGGAGGGTTGAGTCACCTTCCGGCAGGGGATATCCATTCACCCGAACGGGTGAGGTGCCGGAGTGACTCTAGGGCACGGCCGTCCGGAGTTGGCGGACAACCGGAATCTTCTTGACTGGGGAGGTCGAAAGATGATCTCGTACACCCAGCACGACAACCGTCACCCCAGTCCGCGGTCGAACCGCGTTTGATCGGGTGAAGGTCTCGTTATCGTGCCGTTATGATATTGACCTCCTGCGGTTTTGGTGCGACGCTGGAAGCCCGCGCACCCTATCAGGAGCCTTGCGGCCGGGTGCCACATTTAGACCCGCGAATCTGCGTGGTCATTCATTTTCAGCGTGGAGGACCCTCTCATGGCGAAGGCGCTTCTCGGTTACGTCGGTGGCCCCGATCCCCGACTGCTCGCCGAGAATCGACGGCTCCAGCAGCGTGTTCGTGACCTGGAAACGGAACTTGTCCGTGCCCAGGAGCGTAACGACGCGCTCAACGCCGCCGCTTCGGACGAGCTGCTTGCCGGCTTCGACGTCTCCGCGGCGGAACCCGCGCTTTCACGAGCGTAGGTCCGTGTAAGCGATAACCAGGGACGCCTTCAGGCGTCCCTTTGTCGTTTCCTGCCCCGGTCGTGCTCCGACCGTTACCTCTCGACCGTTACCCGTGGCCGTTGCCTGTTCTCCAGGTTCTTGCTCTCCGGTCCCGGGTCCCGATCCCCGCGCGACCGATGTTCCGCTCCCCTGTTGCCGTCCCCGCCCTGCCCCCTTGTGCCTACCCGCTCGCGTCCAGCGCTTCCAGCGGTTGATACCCCCATCCGAGGCGCTCGACACGCCCTCAAACGGACCGAGCGGGCGAATCGTCCGGGTCGTGCCGACTACGCTTTCGTCGCGTGCACCTGAAGAGTCTGACCCTGCGTGGCTTCAAGTCCTTCGCGTCGGCGACGACGCTGCGCTTCGAGCCGGGGATCACCTGTGTGGTCGGGCCCAACGGTTCCGGCAAGTCGAACGTGGTCGACGCACTGTCGTGGGTGATGGGCGAGCAGGGCGCCAAGACGCTGCGCGGCGGCAAGATGGAGGATGTCATCTTCGCCGGCACCTCCGGCCGACCGCCGCTCGGGCGGGCCGAGGTGAGCCTGACCATCGACAACGCCGATGGTGCGCTGCCCATCGACTACTCCGAAGTCACCATCACCCGGCGGATGTTCCGCAACGGCGGCTCCGAGTACGAGATCAACGGCAGCACCTGCCGGCTGCTGGACATCCAGGAACTGCTCTCCGACTCCGGCATCGGCCGGGAGATGCACGTGATCGTCGGCCAGGGCCGGCTCGACTCGGTGCTGCAGGCCGACCCCGCAGGCCGACGTGCGTTCATCGAGGAGGCCGCGGGTGTCCTCAAGCACCGCAAGCGCAAGGAGAAGGCGCTGCGCAAGCTGGACGCGATGCAGGCCAACCTCACCCGGGTGCAGGACCTGACCAACGAACTGCGCAGGCAGCTCAAGCCGCTCGGGCGCCAGGCCCAGGTGGCCCGCCGGGCCGCGGCGATCCAGGCCGACCTGCGGGACGCGCGGCTGCGGCTGCTCGCCGACGACCTGGTGCGGCTCAAGAGCGCGCTGGCCGAGGAGGTCGCGGACGAGGCCGCGCTGCGCGAGCGGCGGACCGCCGTGGAGCACGAACTCGCACTGGCTCAGGCGCGTGAGGCGCAGCTGGAGGCCGAGGTGCGGGCCATGGCGCCGCGGCTGGCCCGGGCGCAGGAGACCTGGTACGCGCTGTCCGCGCAGGCCGAACGGGTGCGCGGCACAGCGGGGCTGGCCCGGCAACGGGTCCGGCACGCGACCTCGGTGCCCGCGGACGAGCGGCGCGGACGCGACCCGCAGGAGATGGAGCGTGAGGCCGAGCGGATCCGCGAGCAGGAGGCGGAACTCGCCGCCGCGCTCGAATCGGCGCAGGTCGAGCTGGCCGAGACGGTGGAGCGGCGCGGCGAGTTGGAACGTGCCCTGGTCGAGGAGGAGCGCCGGCTCAAGGAGGTCGCCCGGGCGTTGGCGGACCGTCGCGAGGGACTGGCCCGGCTGGTCGGCCGGGTCGGCGCCGCGCGCAGTCGGGTGGCGGCGGCGGAGGCCGAGATCGGTCGGCTGGCCGGCGCGCGGGATCAGGCACACGAGCGTGCGGTCGCGGCGCGGGAGGAGTACGAGCAGCTCCGGCTCGGCGTCGAGGGGGCGCCGCAGGACGACGGCGCGTCGCAGGACGACGGCAGCGGGGGACTCGCCGCGATCGAAACCCGGTTGGCCACGGCCCGGGAGGTGCTGGCCGAGGCCGAGGAGGCGCTGGTGCTCACCCGCGACGCGGAGAAGGAGGCCGAGCGGGAGCGGTCGGCGGTGCTCGCGCGCAAGGAGGCTCTGGAGCCGGCGCTCAGGCGCAAGGACGGCAGCGGCGCGCTGCTCGCCGCGGGGGACCGGCTCTCCGGCGTATTGGGCACGGTGGCCGCGCTGATCACCGTCGAGCACGGCGCCGAGCAGGCGATCGCGGCGGCACTGGGTGCGGCCTCGGACGCGGTCGCGGTGACCGGTGTGCCGTCGGCGGTGGACGCGTTGCGGCTGCTGCGCGAGGACGACGCGGGCCGGGCGGCGCTGCTGCTCGGCGGG
>NZ_JBEXCV010000144.1:0-22450 GCF_040605455.1 Embleya sp. NPDC005575
CCAGCCGACCAGGATCGAGGTCGCGGCCAGCAGCAGCAGCGCCGCGATGAGCACGGTCAGCAGTTGACTCATCGTCACGTCCTGGCCGGCGTCGGCGGCCCGCAGGATCGCGTCCGCGGGGATCGACGTGACCTGGGTTGGCATACCCTGCGGGGGAACGGCGGGTTGGACCTCTTGGGCCGGGTCGTATTGGTAAGTGCTGTTCGCCGCGAAGGCGTCGACCATCGCCGTCGGCAGTTGCCGGGACAGTCGCTGGTCGACGAACCAGTACACGATGCCCAGCAACACCGTGCCGACCACGAGCGACACGCCGCCGTACATCAGCGCGAGTCGGGCCCGCGCCGACGGCCGGCGAAACAGCGCCCGGGAGAGCAGCCGCACGTTCGCGGCCAGGTCGCTCATATCAGGAATCCCGAGCCGGACACGGTACGTCGTGGTCGTTGACCGCGAGCCGCTCCAGCGCGCTGTCGCCGTCGTACGCGACGTCCACGGCGATCGCCGCCCGGCGCAGCCCTCGGGCGACCGACCCGGTCGGCCGGCAATTCCTCGTCCTCGGTCACCAGGACTCGCAATGTCTCGTCGCTCCGCTTCGGGCCGGGGGAAGGGTGAGAAAGGGGCGGGGGGAACGGGTGTGGGGCGAAAGGCGAATGGTCCGGGTTAGCAGACTTCGAACCAACCCCACCGGTTATACGCGACCCCGCGTTAGCTCCGGTTAACCAATTCGGGAGACGGCCCGGTAACCCGTCGCCGCGTAGACCTGTTGTCGCACCCCTCGCCTTCGAGTTCGAGGCAACTCCTCGGATCGCCGCCCCCGCCACATGGTCGACCGGTCCGGCGGATGAGTGCGCGGCCGGGGCACGCCGGCGTGTTCGGCCCACAGGAGCGGGTCGGTAGGGGTGTCGGCGATCGCAGCGTGGTGCGCCGCGTGCGCCGTCGAACGCAGCACCGCGCGGGACCGAGCGCGGGCCGACTCTCAGCCGATGTCGCCCGGCGCCGGCGCGGTGGTACCGATCGCCGTGCTCGCCGTGATCACGGTGCTCGCCGTGCTCCGCTCGGTCGGCCGAGCGGCGGTCACCAGGTGTGCCCCGGTGCGGGCAAATCGGCCGGGGCTGATGCCGAGGGCACGTTTGAAATGGCGGTTCAGATGCGACTGGTCGTAGAAGCCGGCGGTCACCGCGACGGTGTGCGGCGGCATGCCGTCCAGCAGGAGCCCGCGGGCGAGGTCGACCCGGCGTCCGGTCAGGTACTGGTGCGGGCCGACGCCGAACTCCCGACCGAAGGCGCGGACCAGATGGGTCGGGTGGGCATACAGCAGTTCGGACGCCGCACCGAGGGTGACGCCCTCGACGAAACGCACGTCGAGCAGATCGCGCAGTCGGTGGGCCAGTCCGGCGTCACGCACGACGACCGGTGCGGCGACTCGACCCAGAAGGTGCCCGCGCAACCGCTCGGCGATGAACGCGAGCCTGCTTTCCGCCTCCAGTTCCTCGCCCGGTCGCAGCAGCGAGGTGTGCAGTCGATGCACCCGCCCGCGCAGTGGGTCGTCGTCGAGCACCGGATGGTCCACGGCCCGGCCTATCAGGTCGTCGGCCACATGGGAGGAGTCCAGATAGAGCACCCGCTTGCGGAACCCGGTCGGGGTGGCCGCGCTGCCGTTGTGCGGAACGTGCGGCGGCAGCAGGCTCACCGCGCGCCGCAGCACGCCGTGCTCGTGCCGGTCCAGGTCCCGTCGTCGACGATCAGCAGCGTCCACGCGGCGTGCGTGTGCATCGGGTACCTGTGATCGGTCATGTGGGCATCCCCGAGGTGATCGGCGAACCCTACGCCGATGCCGACGACACCACCTATCTGCCGATGTTCCGGCAGCCGGTACTGGTCTTCCAAGGCAGCGGTGAACTGCTCGCCTCGGCCCACGCCCGGGCGGTGGGCCGCGACCTGCCGGTGGCAGTGTTCACCGCCGACCTCTTCGCCACCGGCAACGACCGGGACAACCGGGCGGCGGTACGGGGGGTCCGGCGGGAGCAGTTGGACCTGGTGGGCATGGCCGTGCACGGGCCGCGCAACGTGGTCGACAAGGTCCTCAAGGGGGCGGAGATGCATCCGTAGCGAGTCACGCACGCGCGGGTACCGGCAGCCTTCAGGAATTCTCGTCGCCTCGGCTTTCGGGGGACCGCTCTTCGAAGACTCCGACGAAGGCCGAGGCGACGATGGCGACAGCGCGGTCGTCGTCGTGGGCCAGTCGGCGCAGGACCTCCTGCGCGGTGGTCCCGCACAGCTCGGCCAGCGCCTGCGCCAGGCGAATCCGCACCGCGGAGTCGGCAGTGTGCGCGGCGAGTTCGTCGACCAGTGCGGTCATGATCCGGTCCGCGCACCCGGAGTTCCGGGACAGCGTTCCCAGGACCTCCGCCGCGTCGACGTCGTTGCAGCCGTCGACCACCATGCCGACGAGTGTCGGCACGGCCGCAGTCACGCCACGCCTGCCCAACGCCAGAGCGGCGTGCCTGCGCACCGTCGTGTCCGGGTCCCCGAGCGCGTCCGCAAGCACCGCGGCCGCGCCCGGAGCCTCGGACATCGAGGCGATCGCCGACACCGCGCGCCGCCGGATGTCGACGTCTTTCGAGTGCGCGCCGGCGGCCAGCGTCGCCACGCCGTCGCCGCCCGATCGGGCGAGCGCCCAGCACAGGGCGCCCGCGACGTTGGGGTCGGATTCGGCCAAGAGCGCTCCGGCCAGCAGCTCGGCGGGAACCGACCCGCCCTCCGGCCGGGCCAGGACGGCCTGCTGCCTGCGCGCGGCGCTGGTCGAGTCGAGCCCCTGCATGAGTTCGACGATGCGTAGGACGCCCTGCCAGCCGGTGGGCGCCGACGCATCGATCGCGCGAAGCCGCTTGAGCATCTCCTGTTCCCGCTCCAAGCGCTCTTGCGTCCGCCGGATGAGGTCGCCGACCAGGGCGGACGGCGTGAAGGCCGGGTCCTCCAGCGCGCGCCCGATCTGCTTGAGCGGGAGCCCGAGGGACCGCAGGCTCTCCACGTGGAAGATCCTGCGGACGTCCTCGGCGGAGTACTCGCGGTAGCCACCGACGGTGCGTCCGGTCGGTCGCACCAGCCCGAGGGCGTCGTAGTACCGGAGCATCCGGGTGCTCACCCCCGAATGGCGGGCCACATCGCCGATCAACAATCCCCAGCCTCCGCAGCCTCAGCCGACTCGGTGGACTCCGCAGGCTCCGCGGTCTCCGCGGCTCCCGACGCCGCAGCAGCGGCAGCGGCTCGTTCCGGGCCGAGTGTGACGACTCGCCTCGCGTCGTGGACGGCCACGTCGAAACCGGCCTCCGGGTCCTGCAGGAGCAGCTCCGTGGCACGGGCGTGCGCGGCCACCGCCGAGTCGGGGTTCGTCGCGGCCCGCTCCAGGGCGGGCCCGATCACCTCGCCGAGGTCGACGAGGGCCCGGCTCAGGCTCAGCCGCACATTTCGGTCGCCGCGGCCGAGCTGCCCGACCAGTTCGTCGACCAAGTCCTTCTCCTCGTGCTCGGGCACGAGGGCGACCGCGACGCGCCACGCGGTCCGCGCGATCTCGTCGTCGGCGTCGCTCAACATGTCCCGCGTGATCCAGGCCCATGCACTGCGCTCGCCGATCTTGGAGAGCGTGTGCAACGCCTGACAGCGGGCCTGGATGCGTTCGGAGTCGAGTTCCCGGCGAAGCCGGGGCAGGGTGATCTCCGGCGAGAGACGGGTCAATGCCCAGGACAGCATGTCTCGCACGAAGAAATCCGGCTCGACCGCGCACCGCTCGACGAGCGTCTCCAAGAGGCCGGGGTCGGGGTTCGAACCGACCGCCAAGGCCGCCTGAAGCCGAACCGACGAGTCCTCGGCACCCAGGGCGTCGGCAACGCGGCTGTCCTGCGGGGCTCCGCTTGTCGCGTTGATCGCAACCACCTCCTGCGCCCAGTGGACACCTTGTCACCGTGTCAAGGTCAAACCCGTGACCGGCGGATCAGGACATCGTCGGGCCCGGAACCCCTGTGGTCGACCCCATGCGCCCGACTCCCGGGCACAGACGACGACCGAGGGGACGGCGAGCAGAGGGGTTGCGTCAGAGCATCGCAGATCTTGCATACAAGAACGCCAGTATGCAAGGATATCAATGTGAAACCAGATCGAACCCTTGGAGTGCAGGCCCTCGCGTCCATGAGCAGGAATCACGTCCGGCAACGGATGTCCGACCTCGTCTACGCGGAACTCGCGTCGGCCATCCGCGAGTTCCGGCTCCCCCGCGAGCCGCTGTGCCCGAGACCGACTGCGTCGGCTCCGCCTGCCTGACCCGGACACCGTGCCTGGACTGATCGACGGGCGGCGGCCACCGGTGGAGCGGACCGGCTGGCACACCGCCTGCCTGCTGCTCGCCCGGGTCGATGGCCTGTCGCCCGCCGGATACCTCCGCCCGGCGACCGCCGCGGCGGTACGAGCCCTGGCTATCGACCTGCTTCGGGCGGACGACCCGGCGATCGAGGAGGTCTGGGCAAAGATCATGGAGAGCAGATGCTGATCACGAAGGTGGACTCCTGGGAGGCCCTCGATTCTCGCGGGCGGCCCACGGTCGCCACGCGAGTCGCCCTGGAGGGCGGCGCCCAAGGGGTCGCCCTGGTGCCCTCCGGCGCCTCGGCGGGCTCCCACGAGGCGCTGGAATTGCGGGACGGCGGTGACCGATACGGCGGACGCGGCGTCCGCACGGCCGTCGGGCACGTCATCGACACGCTCGCGCCGCTGGTGACGGGCCTGACGCCCGCTCAGGTGGACGCGGCACTGCGTGCGGCCGATCGGTCCCCCTCCTTCAGCGTCGTGGGGGCCAACGCCGTCCTGTCCGTATCCCTCGCCGCCCAGCGCGCCGCCGCCGATGGCACCTCGCTCGCCCGCTATCTGGCCGCCGACGCCGGGCCTTTGCTGCTGCCCATGCCCATGGTCAACATCCTCTCCGGCGGAGCCCACGCCGGCCGGATGCTCGACGTCCAGGACTTCCTGGTCGTCCCGGTAGGTGCGACGAGCTTCGCCCAGGCCGTCGAATGGGCGGTTGCCGTCCGCGAAGCGGCCACCCGACTGGCGCTGGCAGGTGGCCACGCCCAGGCGGTGCTCGTGGCCGACGAGGGCGGGCTGGGCCTTCCTCTGGCAACCAACCGTGCCGCGCTCGACCTGCTCACCCGGGCGATCCGAGCAGCCGGCTTCGAGCCCGGAACGGACGTCGCGATCGCGATCGATGTGGCCGCCACGCAGTTCTTCCACGACGGCCGCTACCGATTGGCCCGCGAGCAGCGGGAATTGACGGCAACAGGTTTGATCGCCGAGATCGCCCGGTGGTGCGACCACTACGCCGTGATCTCGGTCGAGGACGCCCTCGCCGAGGACGACTGGGAGGGCTGGCAGGAAGCCACCGCCGTACTCGGTGAGCGCGTCGAGCTTGTCGGCGACGACCTGTTCGTCGTGGCACGGGCGAGGCGGGGATGTGGCCGCCGCCCGCGCGAGCGTCATTCGGTGAAATAGCTGGGGTATTGCGCCTGTAGGGCGGGGCCGTTGTCGAGCACCCGCCGTGCATGCCGGCGGATGTGGGCTCGCCCGCCGAGGACGTCGCCGGCCTCCAGCGCGTCGACGATGGCCGTGTGCTCATCGATCAGGCCCAATACGGTGTCGGGGTCGGGCAGTGACAATCGCCGCAGTCGATCCAGGTGCATCTTCATCGGCTGCATGACCTGCCAGGCCCCCGGATATCCGCTGATGTCGAAGATCCGGGCGTGCAGAGCCTCGTCTGCGGCGAAGAAGCCGTCGACGTCGTGGTCCTCGAAGTACCGCCGCTGCTCGGCCAGGAGCGCACGCAAGCCGCTGACGTCACGCTCGGGCTTCTCGCAGGCCGTCGCGAACGCCGCCGACTCGAGGTTCTCTCGCACGAAGCGCGCCTGCTCGACGTCGTGCAGACGGATCAGCTCGACCCGCGTCCCGACCTGGGGGACAACGGAGACGAGTCCGGCCTCGACCAGGCGGGCGATCGCCTCACGCAGCGGGGTGCGGCTGACGTGCAACTGCTCGGCCAGGTCGGTCTCGGACAGTGACGCGCCGGGCGGGAGCCGCACATCGCGGATCGCCGAAGCGAGTTCCTCGTAGACGCGGTCCGAAGTACGCTGACGCGGCCGGGACCGGCCCACCGAGGCCAAGGCACCCGCGGTCGCCGGGGGAATTCGTTCGCTGCTCACGAGACCATCCTTGCATGCTGGTCGACTTGTATGCAAGATTAGCAAGAACATGGCCGCCGCGTCGCTGCCGACCCGACCGACGCAACCCCGCTCGCCACACCCATGCAAGCTGCCGTCGCTCCCCCATGCGGGCTGCCGACCCCGATCGGGGTCGGCAGCCCGCATGGGTCACTCTGCGGTGATGGACAGCCCGGTCGACGAGCGCACCGGTGCCGTCAGTCGCTGTAGACGCCGACCTCTTGGAGTGAGTAGCCCCACTCGGTGCCGCGCTCCAGCCCTTGGATCCGGACGTAGCGCGCCAAAGTTCCGGCGAACCGCGCCGTGTCCAAGCCGCCGTCACCAGCGGTCGTGGACCAGGCCGTCTGCCAGTTCGTGCCGTCGGCCGACAGCTCGACGCGGTACGACTTCCCGTACGCCGCCTCCCAGTCGAGGGTGACGCGCTTGATCAGGTTCGTGGATCCGAGGTCGATCCGCAGCCACTGGTCGTTGTTCCACTCGCTGGCCCAGCGGGTGCCCTTGTCGCCGTCCACGGCCCGGCCGGGCGCGAAGCTGACGAACGGGTTCCACCATTGCGACGTGGACGCCGAGGCGGCCGCGCCCGAGGCCAGGTTCACTCCGGACTTGTGCCGTTCGGAGTTCCCCCAAGTGCGGAGGTAGGACTCGGCGCCCGCGAAGAGGTCGTCCACCACTTCCTGGCCGCCGACGATCCGGATGTCCTCGATCCAGTCCGGGACCATGCCGTAGTGCGCCGCGCCATCGGTGTTGAAATCCCACGTACGCTCGCCGGTGGTCTGCTTGTCGATCACCGAGCCGCCGTCCGTGCTGCGGAACGGGTACTTCACCGGGTTCGGGGTGTCCCCGCCCCGCGGGCCCGGCCAGCCGCCGACGCCGTTCATGTCGGTGCCATAGCCGTAGCCGACCCCGTACTTCTCGCGCAGCGCGTCCGTGCGCTTGGCCTCCGCGCTGAACGCCTCCGATCCGCTCATGTACTGGCTGACGAACCCGCCGAGCTTGTAGAGCCGCTCGGTCCAGCCCAGGTCCATCCAGCTGTGCGAGGAGATGATGCCCGGGTACGACTCGGATTCGAGGATGTCGAAGGCCTGACCCGCGGCCTTGACGCTCATATGGTCTATCTCCAGCATCATCTTGCGCTTCATCATGCCGCGCACCGCGTACTCACCCAGGTCGGTCAGCCCGCGGGTGTTGCACTGCGCGCCCGAGGCATACGAGGGGACGGCCACCCCCGCCGGCAGCTGCTTCTCCGCCGCCGACGCCGCGTTGCCGATCGGGTTGTCCTGCTGCGGGCCGCGGCAGGTCTCCGTCTGCCAGAAGGTGCCGGTCGACAGGAACTGGCCGACGTTGATCGCGGTGCCGAGGGTGCCCTGGTCGAAGCGGACCCCGCAGAGCGCGTTGTCGAACTTGTGGCACAGGAACATGCTGCGCACGCCCAGCTTGTACAGCTCGTCCAGGCCGCGGTCGATGTCCGCCTTGCTGCACTGCGCGACGTCCAGGATCTGCTTGCAGCCGAAGGGCTCGGAGGTCTCGACGCCCAGGACGACGGCCAGCTTGCCCTGCTTGATGACCTCGCGGGCCTGCGCGCTGTCGGTGACGATGCGGAACCAGCCCTTCCCCGGACCGCCGTACATGTTGTCGATGAAGGCCTGCATGTCGTACGACTTCTGTGCCTCGAGACGGATGGCGGTCATCTCGTCGCAGCTGCGGTCCTTGAAGAAGTAGACCGAGCAGATCACGCCGTTGGTGACCAAGTCGTTGACGAGGACCCTCTGGCCGCCGCGCCAGGCCCGCTCTATCCAGGCGTAGTAGTTCTGCTGGTGGGTCAGCGAGTCGTGGGCGGGCCAGTCCTTGAAGGTCGGCCACCCGTTGGGGTCGTGTTTGCCGTCGCCGCCCTTGGTGATGAAGTCGAAGATGGCGAGCGTGCCGTCGGGGTAGTGCTCGGGGCAGTCCTTCAGCGCGTCGGCGACGCCCTGCTCCGAGAACGACTTGCCGCAGATGAGCCGGCCGCCGAAGCCCTCGTTGGCCATGATGTGGTCGTGGGCGTCGACGAAGCCCCTTACGCGTCCCTGGGCATCGGTGCCCTTGAAGGGCTCGCCCGTGACGTTGATCTGCGAGTCGGGCGTGGGCCGCGCGGCCGGGGTCCACCAGCCGGGCTCCGCTGCGGAGTTGGGCATCGGACCGAGTACCAGGGCCATCACGGTGAGGAGCAGTGACACCGCCGTGAGGGATCCGAGTCTGCGGCGCAGAGGTTGAACCATGATCATCACCCAGTTCTTATATGTGAGTTGGGCTCATGTTTCGCCTCTTACGTTAGGCATGCGCGCCCGCAACGCCAACCCTTGACGGAAGCTATCGTCAGGAATGGGGAAGATTGCTCCACCGAGGGCGTGCTCTCGCATGCCCGAGAGCGCCACATCACCATCACGAGAGCGTTCAGCCTCGCGCCGTCGCACGGAACGCGTCGGCGTGTTCCGCCGCCCATATCCCGGGCCGGCGTCCGACGTTGCTCGGGCACGTCACGCACCGCGCTGGAAGCGGCAGGCGCCGGCGGTGGGGCGGCGGCGGGGGTGTGGTGGCTGCCTGGCTGGGGATGCGCGAGGGCGCGGCAAGGGCGAGGTGTCGATGGGGCAAGGATGACGTGTGTCGTGTTCCGATTCACGGCCCGCTCCCCCCTCGCCGTGCGATCACGGCGCCGCGGCGATTGTTCAACACTGAACAAGTGGCGATTTCCGCCGGCACACGTTCAAAGGAGCAACTCATGTGCAACCGCGCGGTGTTCGCCACCGGCGCCCCTGTGCTCGACCGCGCCGGCGGGCGACCGCCGGGGCGCGTCACGTCGGGGTACAGGTGAGATGCACCGTGTCCGCGGCGACGCCGACTGTTCCGGGCCCTCGATCGTGTGGATCAGTGAGTGACGCGGCGCCGCCACGCCGGGCCGGCCGTCCCGGGCCGCCGCACCCAGCGGGGCCCTCCTTCCCACGCTTCGCTCCGTCGGTGACCGGCCCCGTCGACTCGGCCGGGAGGTCGGCGCTCCACCGGCGAAGGCCCGACGTGGGGTCAGCTGTCGCCGGTGGTGTCGTGCGGCGAGCTTGGGGGGTGGTTCGGTTCCGAGGGCAGTACGACCCGGAACAACGCCCCTCCGCCCGGGACTTCACCCACGTCCACGGTCCCGTGGTGGGCGGCCACGAGCTGGTGCACGATAGCGAGCCCCAGGCCCACGCCGCCGGAGTCGCGGTCGCGGCTGGGGTCCAGGCGTACGAACCGGCCGAAGATGCGGTCGCGTTCGGCGGGGGGCACGCCGAGGCCGTCGTCGGCCACGTCGAGCACGGCCGTGTGTCCGTCGGCTGACGGGGCGACCGCCAGGCGTACCGCGGACGAGGCGTGGGTCGCCGCGTTGTCGGCGAGGTTGCGCAGGACCTGGGCGAGTTGCCCGGCGTCGCCGTACACCCGGGTCGGGGCCATGTCGGCGGTGATCCGCAGTGCGGGGTGTCGGGCGGCCAGGCGGCGGCGTTCGGTGTCGACGAGGTCGTCCAGGTCGACGTCGGTGTGGCGCGTGTGCAGGCCGTGTTCGTCGGCGCGGGCCAGCCACAGGAGCCCGTCGACGAGATGGTCGAGGCGGCCGACCTCGGCGCTGAGCAGACCGACCATGTCGGAGTCGCGGGCGGCGAGCGGCCGCGCCGCGAGGACTTCGAGGCCGCCGCGGAGCGTGGTGATGGGGCTGCGCAGTTCGTGGCCGGCGTCGGCGACGAAGCGGCGCCGAGCGTCGACCTGGGTCTGCAGGCGGTCGAGCATCGCATTCATGGTTTCGGCGAGGTTGGCGACCTCGTCGCGGGCCTCGGGCACCGGGACGCGTTCGCCGAGCCGGTCGGCGGTGACCACCGACACCTTGCGGCGCATGGCCTCCACGGGGGCGAGGGAACGTCCGACGAACAGGTATGTGGCCGTCGCCACCACGGCGATCAGGAACGGGCAGCCGAGCAGCAGGAGCGCGCCGGCGTCCTCGACGCTGTCGTCGATCGCCTCGCGGGACTCGCCGACCACGACGGTGTAGGTGCCGTCGGCGCGTGCCACCCCCAGCGCGGCGACGCGGTAGGTGTCGCTCTGGCCGGGGACCAGGCGGCGGTTTTCGCGTTGCGTCCGGCCGGGTTGGGGGCGCAGTGGTGTCAGGGGTGGCAGGCCGCGCACCGAGGGCGAGGAGGCGACCACGGCGCCGTCCGGGCCGAGGATCTGGACGGGTGTCAGGTCGCCGCGTTCGGGTGGGATCACCCCGGACGCCCGGCGCGTCGGGTCGGTGCCGGTCGGTTCGGCGGCGACCGCGTCGGCGCGGCGGCGGGCGTCGGCGTCGAGGGAGTCGAGCAGGGAGCGGTGGTAGAGGTACAGGAACGCGGCCGCGGCGACGGCGATCACGACCGCGACGACCGCTGCGGCGGCGAGCGCGGATCGCAGCCGCACCCCGGCGTGCCGTCGGTACCATGCGCCGAGCCGGGCCCACATGTCGGTCACTGTAGTTCGCCGTCGCCCGGTCTTGGTGCCCTGCGCTTCCTCGGATCGCGTGTCGCCGGCTCGGGCGGTCGGGTGATGCGCCCGGGTGGCAGGGCGCCCGGGGACCGGCGACGGAGGGCCGGGGCTTTCACCGGGTCGCCACGCATGCCCGCCATCGTGTGCCTCTGAGCCGGTCGATCTGCGGTGCGGCGCGACCGGCCGCCCGGGTCAGGGGCCATGCCAACAGGACCCCGATCAGCAGGCCGACGGCCGCGTCGTGCGGGTAGTGCACGCCCACCCACACGCGCGAGGCCGCCATCGCGAGTGCGGCGACGGCGGCGAGCGCGCCGACTCGCCGGTCCACCAGCCACAGCACCGTCGCGGCGGCCGCGGCCACGGTCGCGTGGTTGCTCGGGAACGACCAGTCGTGCGGGCCCGGGCACGCCTCGAGCGTGAAGGACCCGGTCAACGTTTGGCACGGGCGGCGTTCCGCGAACGCCGACTTGAATGCGGTGTCCAGTAGGTACACCAGGCCCACGATCGCGGGCGCGGCCAGGGCACGAGCCATCACCTCGGCGTCGCGGCCGCGGGCGGTCCACCACACGACGAGCATCAGCGCCGCGAACAGCGCCAGGCCGTACGTCGACCAGTCGGCTACTACCCGGTTGAGGAACGGCGGCGACTCACGGGCGAGTTCGGTCACGCGCTCGTACAGCGATCCGTCCACGGAGGCGCCCGAGAACGCGAGGTCACTCATGCCTGGTCCCCCGTTCCCACGGCAGGGCCGTCCTCGTGTGAGCGCGCCGCGTTCGGGGGCGGGGCGACGCGTGCGTGGGTCCCGCCGCGGGCAGCTGCGGCGGGAGTCTGGTCCCGGCGCCGGCGCGCACGACGCCATTCGAGCATCAGCGGAGTCAGCGAGAGCGCCACCACGCCGGCGATCACGGGCAGGAGGTACCGGTCGACGCTGGGGATCGACGACCCCAGGCCGTAGCCGGCGAGCACCAGGCCGATCGACCACACCAGCCCGCCGAGCACCTGCCAGAGGGTGAACGTGCGTGCGGGGACGCCCAGGACACCGGCCAGCGGGTTGAGCACGGTGCGGACCACCGGCACGAAGCGGGCGAGTACCACGGCCTTCGCGTGCCCGTACCGGCCCATCAGTTCCTCGGCCCGGGCGACGCCGTCGTGCAGGCGCGGATTCGTGGATCGGCCAAGCAGCGCGCGTCCGCCGCGACGTCCGAGGACATATCCGGCCTGGGCGCCGGCCAGGGCACCTATCGCCGACGCGAGGAGCACCTGCCACAGCGTCAGGTGCACGGCGCCCGACCTCCCCGGCGCGGCCAGTAGGCCGGCGGTGAACAGCAGCGAGTCTCCCGGCAGGAAGAACCCCACCAGCAGGCCCGTCTCGACGAACAGCACCACAGCGATGCCCAGCGCGCCGAACGACGCCAACAACGAGCTCGCGTCCAGCACATTCACAGCCAGGCCGGAAGCAGCGAACGTCACCACGCGCACCTCCTCTCCCTCCGGTGATCTCGCGTCCACGCCGCACCCGCCGGGGATCCCACCGGCCGATGCCGGTGCGGACGCCCGGAACCGCACGGCTCCGCGTTGTCCACCCGAGCGTGCCGGGCAGGTGCTGAGAATCCGCTGAGGACGACGGCCGGTCGCGCACGGTGGTATCTCGCGGATGGACGCCGCGAGCCCACCATGGGGTGCCTGAAGGGAACTCGACTCCCCGAACGAACACCGCGAGCACTGTGTGGCAGGGCGGCGGCCTCGCGTTGCCGTGTCTCAGTGTCTTCTTGGGTTCGGGGTGGTGTGCTGGCTGCACGGTCGGCGGTTCCGGCGGCCGGTGCGCGGGCGGCGGAGGTGTCGAATGCGGGTACTGCTGGTGGAGGACGAGGTCCGGTTGGCCGAGACCGTGCGGCAGGGGCTGGTCGACGCGGGCTTCAACGTCGAGGTGGTCCACACCGGCCCGGACGGCCTGTGGGCCGCGACCGAGAACACCTACGACGTGATCGTGCTCGACATCATGTTGCCGGGCATGAGCGGCTACCGGGTGTGCGAACGGCTGCGCGAGACGGGCGTGTGGACTCCGGTGTTGATGCTGACCGCGAAGGACGGCGAGTACGACCAGGCGGACGCGTTCGATCTGGGCGCGGACGACTACCTCACCAAGCCGTTCAGCTTCGTGGTCCTCATCGCGCGTCTGCGCGCACTGGTGCGCCGGGGGGCGCCGGTACGGCCGGCGGTGCTCGAAGTGGGCGGCCTGACCCTGGATCCCGCGCGCCGCCGCGTCGAGATCGACGGCGAGGAAACACGGCTGACCC
The DNA here is from genome assembly GCF_040605455.1 of Embleya sp. NPDC005575. Taxonomy (NCBI): domain Bacteria; kingdom Bacillati; phylum Actinomycetota; class Actinomycetes; order Kitasatosporales; family Streptomycetaceae; genus Embleya; species Embleya sp. NPDC005575. Next base: position 13,064 of record NZ_JBEXCV010000144.1, read on the forward strand.
CACGCGAGTTCGCGCTGCTGGAGTTCCTGATGCGTCGTGCGGGCGACGCGGTGTCGAAGACCGAGATCCTGGCGAACGTGTGGGACGCGCACTACGAGGGGCCCGCGAACGTGGTCGAGGTGTACGTCGGCTACCTCAGGCGCAAGATCGGCCGCGAGGGTCGCGACACGGGTGCGAGCTCGGCCGGACCGTCGAACGTATCGGGCCGCCGGCCCGTGATCGAGACCGTGCGCGGGGTCGGATACCGGCTGGTCGCATCCGACTGAGTCGCGGTGGAAGAACCGAATCCGCACCGGTAACGCGAACCTCGCGACGTGTCGGCTTCGGGCGGGCCGGCGGTCGCCATTGCACTTGCCACCGCTCGTGCACCACCGGTCGTGCACCGCACGCCGCACAGCCCGACCTCGCTGTCCGGATCCGGAATGACGAGCTGGGCCGGCAATGATCCTTGACGGCTCCCGCCCCGGCCTCGGGGGGCGACCTTGTCCAGGCGAGCAGACAATGATCGCAAGGAATCCTGTCGCGGCGGTGGCGGGACGTGTGTGGTTCTGCGGTCTCGAAATCGTGGGACAGATCGCGAAAATGTGGGATATGGGAATTGGTGTGGCCATGACGACCGACGAGCGGACTCCTCCGACCCGCGCATGCCTTCCCGTCGAGGGCTCGAGTCGCTACCACGGGCCGGTGGAGCGCGCCGACCCCGCAACCCCGCCGAACCTCCCGTCATCCGGCTCGCATGACGAACCGGTGTCCGTCCGCGACATGGTGGCGCGGCTCAGGACTGCGTACCCCTCGGTCGACGCGGTCACGGTCGAGGCGACGGTCAGGACCGCGTACGACTCGTTCCAGCAGGCCAGGATCAAAACCTACGTCCCGATCCTGGTCGAACGCCGGTCCCGGAAGGTGCTCGCTGCCGCCTGCCGCGCCGATCCGGGTCAGACCATCGACGGCAAGTCGGCCGCGGCCGACCCAGGGTCGGACGCAGCCGTCCGCGCGAGTGGTGGAGGCCGGTGGAGGCTCCGACGGCTTCGGAAGCGGTGAGGATCAATCCGTCACCGCCCCGGCCCCGGACGCGTCGTGCTCACCCCGGACCAACGAAGGACTGACAGTGATGTCGGACGAGACTGGGTAAGCTCCTGGCCCGCCGGTCGAGAGGCGCCTGATGCGTCGACAGCGGTCGGGCAGGACCGGGAGCAGCAGCGCAGGACGGAAGGACGGTCTGTGACCACCCGGCACACGATCAACGGACTGCTCTCCCGGTTGCGTGCTGTTCCCGGGATCCGTGCGGTGTCGTCCTACCGGCGCGAGTGGCTGGTCAAGGACCTTGTCGCGGGAATCGTTTTGACCACGCTGCTGGTGCCACAGGGCATGGCGTACGCCGAACTGGCGGGCCTGCCGCCGATCACCGGCCTGTACACGACGATCCTCTGCCTGCTCGGATACGCGGTGTGCGGGCCGTCCCGGATCCTGGTGCTGGGCCCGGACTCCTCGCTGGGCCCGATGATCGCCGCCACCGTGCTGCCCCTGGTGGCGGCCGACGGGGATCCCGAGCGGGCGATCGCTCTGGCCTCGACACTCGCGCTCATGGTGGCGGCCATCATGATCCTGGCCTCGGTGGCGAAACTCGGCTTCATCGCCGATCTGATCTCCAAACCCACGATGATCGGCTACATGAACGGCCTGGCCCTGACCATTCTGATCGGTCAGTTGCCCAAGCTGCTCGGGTTCAAGATCGAGGCGGACAACCTGATCGGCGAGTGTGTCGGCCTTGTTCGGCAATTGGCCGACGGGGCGGTGGTGCCGGCCGCCGCAGCAGTCGGTGGCTGCGGGATCGTCCTGATCCTGGTGCTGCAGCGCTTCCTGCCGAAGGTCCCCGCGGTGCTCGTGATGGTGGTCCTGGCGATCGCCGCGGCCACCGTCTTCGACCTGGGCGAGCACGGCGTCGGCCTGGTCGGAGAACTCCCGGAGGGCTTCCCGCCGTTCACCATGCCCACGGTGCGACTCGCCGACCTCGCACCGCTGTTCGGCGGTGCGCTGGGCATCGCCCTGGTGTCCCTGGCCGACACGATCTCCAACGCGTCCGCCTTCGCGGCCCGCACCGGACAGGAGGTGCGCGGCAACCAGGAGATGGCGGGAGTCGGTGTCGCGAACCTGGCGGCCGGTCTCTTCCAGGGCTTCCCGGTCAGCACGAGCGGATCCCGTACGGCGGTGGCGGAGCGCGCCGGGGCCAGAAGTCAGCTCACCGGGGTCGTCGGAGCGGCGCTCATCGTCCTCATGCTCGTGCTGGCTCCGGGCCTGTTCCGCAACCTCCCCCAACCGGCCCTTGCCGCCGTGGTCATCACCGCGTCACTCTCCCTGGCCGACGTCCCGGGGGCAGTACGGCTGTGGCGGCAGCGTCGGACGGAGTTCATGCTGTGCTTCGCGGCCTTCGTCGGCGTGGCCGTACTCGGCGTGTTGCCCGGGATCGCCATCGCCGTGGCCCTGTCCGTCCTCAACGTCTTCCGACGCACCTGGTGGCCGTACAACACCGTCCTGGGGCGGGTGCAGGACCTGGAGGGCTACCACGACGTCCGCTCCTACCCGCAGGCCCGGCAGCTGCCCGGCCTGGTGATCTACCGTTTCGACGCCCCGCTCATCTTCGCCAACGCCAAGGCCTTCCGCGACGAGATCAGGCGACTGGCCGGCGCGGACCCGCGGGCGAGCTGGATCGTGGTCGCGGCGGAGGCGATGACGGACGTGGACACCACCGCGGCCGACATCCTGGAGGAACTCGACGAGACGCTCAACGCAGACCACGTACATCTCGTGTTCGCCGAGCTCAAAGACCCCGTGCGACGCAAGATCGAACGGTACGGGCTCACCCGCACCATCGACCCCCGGCACTTCTTCCCCACCGTGGAGGCCGCCGTCGCCGCCTTCCGCCTGCGCACCGGAGCGGAGTGGACGCCCCTCACCTCCCTCGACCGGCCTGCCCGGCCCGATCCCGACGCCGCTGCGCCTCCGCCTGCCAACGAACAGTGAGCGGCCTCCGGGGGGCGAGAAATCCGGTGGTCCGGACAGCAGGCCCGGGCATCGCCTCGCCCGTACCGCACGCCGTACGTCCGCCGAACCCACACGAGCCGTCGACTCAGGCCGCACCGCGCCCTGCCGCGACCCGCCCCATCGTCAGCGCCAGACGCCGCACACGTCGCCAGTCCATCGGCGGGGCGCCGTGCGGCACGCCGGGGCGGTGCCGGGGCACACGCACGCGCAGAGCGCCGGCCGCGAGGCGACAGTGCACCGGGGTGGGCAACGTCAGGGCCTCGCCATCGACACCGACCGGGATGAGGGGAGCGTCGGCGTCGACGACGACCTCTCGGGCGGTGGCCGCGGTCAGCCCGCGGCTCCGCTCACCACGCAGCAGGAGTTCCGACGCTTCGGCGGCATTTTCGACGCCGACACAAAGCACCCCCAACTTGCCGGAGTCCAGTCGCTGTCGGCGCCCCAGTCCCGCCGAATCGCCCCTCTCATAGGGGTTGTTGCTCACCAGTACGGCCTGAGGACCGTCCATGGTCCGCGAACCGGCACGGGCACTCAGCCGCGCGCCGCTGTGGTGAGTCAGCAGATCCGGCAGCATCTCCAGGATCGTGCGGACCTTGTCGTCGCGATAGGCGGGACTCTGCACGACTTCCGCGTACACGCCGAACGAGGCGTTGTTGATGAAGACTTGTTCCGCGCTCCGGCCCGCGGGCTCTCCCGCGTGGAGGTAGCCGAGGTCGATGCGCAGTTCGACGCCGTCGGTCAGTGCCTCCAGACAGCCGGAGGGGTCCTGCCGGTCCAGGCCCAGATCCATCGCGAAGTGGTTGCGGGTGCCGGCGCTGATCACCATGAAGGGAATGTCGTGCTCTGCAGCCACAGCGGCGACCGATGCCTGCGTACCGTCACCACCCGCGACGCCGAGCAGGTCGGCTCCACCCTGGACGGCCCGCCGCGCCAGCTCGGCCACATCCTGCCGCCGGGCCGGATCCAGCACGACGACCTCGGCACCAAGAGCTCTGGCTCGCTCCGCCAGGTGGAACTTCTCGACCTTTCCGCCGCCCGACAGCGGATTCATGATCAGGAACGGTCGCTCGGCCCGGCTGACCGAGCGCTCCGACATGCCGGGCGAGGTGTCTTCGACAAGTGCGGCCCTGCCTGCGGAGACGGCCAGCGCCCAGAGGCCGACCGAGACCGGCACGACCCACAGCAGCCCGGCAGCCGTGTACACAAGCAGGACACCGAGCGGTGCGCCAACCACCAGCAGCGCGGCCGACATCCTGATCCAGCCGGTGTGGCTGAGCATCCACCACGCGCCGGCCGCCGTGAGCGCCAGTCCTGCCCAGCCCACCCCCATGAGCACGAGGCTTGCGAGCCCGCCGAAGACCACCAGCACCACAAGCGCCGCCGCGCCCGCCGCCAGGGCCAGACGCGCGGTCCAGCGCCTGCTCATGGGAAACCTCCCGCCACTCCACCGGCTGCCGGAGGAACTTCGAGCGCTGTGGACCGGGCGAGCCGACTCCCTGTGGACATGAACGTCCGCGGGCATCCACTTCAGGGTACGAGCGCTCAACCTCCGCGGCATGTCCACCGTGGACGCCTGTTCGGCCGCATGGGATGCGATGCGATCCGCCCCCGGCCTCGGCGACACACCTTTCCCGCTGGGTCCCGATCCTGGTTCGGCACGGCGACCGACTCGGAACCGCCCTTCGCTCCTGCCCGGGGGCCTTTCGGGCCGGAGCGAGCTTGCTTCCCATGTGCTCGCTCGGCCTGCGGGTGCGCCGAACACGCACCGACGGCAGGGTCACCAATGCCCTGGTGGCGGGCTCAGATCTGACCGTCTGCGAAGTACGCGGCCACTCCCGGGTCCACGGGATCGACGTCGATGGCCCTTCCTCCGTCCCGTAGCGACATGGTGGCCGCGTAGCCGGCGGCCACCGCCTCGCGGGCCGCCACCGGTGAGGTGACGGTGGCCCCGCCCTTGCGTACGAACCCCAGGAACTCCTCGACCAGCATCGGATCGGCGCCGCCGTGTGTGCCGGGCGGGGTGTGGACGCGCACCACCACATCCGCTTCGGCGCGGTACTCGGAGCGTCGGTTCCACACCCGCACCTCCGCCCCCTCGGTGTCGCCGAAGTTCTCCAGCCGCCCCTCGGTGCCGATCACGGTGTAGTTGCGCCAGGTGTCCGGCGTGTAGTGGCACTGCTGGTAGCTCGCGAAAACGCCGTTGTCCAACTGCATCTGCATCATGCTCAGGTCTTCCACATCCACCACCGGGTGGAGGCCGGTCTGGCTCAGCGGCGGCCAGTTCTCCATCGAAAGCCACTCGGTCATCCGCTCCCCGCGGCGGTCGCGGCGCGAGGTGATGCCGCCGTAGACCGTCAACGCGCCCATGGCGTTCACCCGCCGGGTGTAACCGCCGGTCAGCCAGTGGATGACGTCGAGATCGTGGGCCCCCTTCTGCAGCAGCAGACCGGTGGTATTGCGTCGGTCGGCGTGCCAGTCCTTGAAGTACCAGTCCCCACCGTTGCCCACGAAGTGGCGACACCAGACGGCCTTTACCTCGCCGACGGCCCCGCCGGCGATCAACTCGCGCATGGCCACCACGACCGGCATGTGCCGCATGTTGTGACCGACATACAACGGGGTCCGGTGCTCGCGGGCCGCCGCCAGCAGCCGATCGCAGCCCTCGGTGGTGATCGCCATCGGCTTGTCCAGGAACACCGGGACACCCGCCGCGAGGAAGTCCAGACCGATCCGCTCGTGCGTGTGATCGGGCGACAGTATGAACACGCCGTCCAGCTCGGCATCGAGCAACTCGTGGTGATCCGGAGAAGTCCTCACCCCGGCGCCGAAACGTTCCTCGGCGGCCACGAGCATCTGCGGATCACGGTCGCAGGCCGCGGCCACCAGCGAACCCGAGCCGGGCCGATGAGCCAACTCGACCAAATCACTGCGACTGCCCAATCCGATGACGCCGAGCCTGATGTCGTCCAACGCGCTGTCCTTTCGAGGGATTCGGGGAGTCGCGGTTGCCGCCGGCCAAGAGGGGCTATGGGCGACCCGGCGCTCGGCATCGAATAACCGGAGAAGGGCCGCCTTGCAACCTGGCGAGAGGGGCCATTGGCGGCAGGGCGATGCCGAGCGGAGGCGATGGCTCGCCACCGCGCCGCGAGGCTTGGTTGTTGGTCCCTGTCGCAGACCTCATGGGCAAGCCGGACTGGGAGATGCCCTGCTGCTATGCCGAATGTACATGGAGACATCCCATCCGCGCTACGATGGAAGGGCAATAAATCAGATACATATTGAACCCTCAGGGTGGAACCGTGCCGGCTTTTCGGGCCCTCATGCGCAAGCTGCGAGGGTTCGAGGTGGTTGTCCAGAGGCGGCCCAGGAGCGACGTCGCGGCTGGACGAGAGCGGTACCGCGTGGTCACGGTCGGGTGGTGCGGTGCGATCGGAACGAGGGGGCCTTCGGGCTGCCCGATCCTGGCGTCAAGGATTTGAATGTGATTCACTGATTACGGAGCGTATGATGTTTGCTAAACATAAGTCGGCATCGAGGTGTGGTCGGCAGACCAGCGGCCTCAAGAGGGAAGCGAGAGAGAGTCGTTGACCCACTCAGAGAAGATCTCCGCGCCCACGCAGGCGACGGGCACGGCGCGGGGTTACCGCCCCGGCTACGAGGTCGCAGCCGAACTGATCCTCGAATACGTCGTCCAGGCGGGACTTCAGCCCGGTGACCGGCTGCCCACGGAGAAGGACCTGGCCGACGAGGTGCAGATGAGCCGGACCGTGGTGCGGGAGGCGGTGAAGATCCTCTCGGCCCTGGGGCGGCTGTCCGTGCAAAAGGGCCGCGGCATCTATGTGGCCGAGCCCGAACAATCCTCCTGGCAACAGTCGCTCGCCAACTTCCTGCCCGCAGACCTTCGGCAGGTCGACGAACTCTTCGAGTTCCGCCGCCATCTGGAGACCACCGCCGCGAATCTGGCCGCGCAGCGAGCCGCTCCCGCACAGGTCAAAGCGATACGCGAAGCCGCACGGCGGTCCGCCCATGCGGCACAGCAGGGTGACATCGATGCTTTCAGCCGCGCCGACGACGCCTTCCACACCGGCATCGCGGCCGCTGCCGCCAACATGTTCTTCGTCTCCACCGTCGACGCGATGCGACGTCTTCAGCAGCAGGTCATGGCCATCGGACTGGCCGGTGTCGCCGGCGGATCCCTGCAAGTGGCCGCCGAGCAGCACGAGGCCATCGCGGAAGCCATCGCCGGCGGAGAACCCGGCCGCGCCGAAACGCTGATGGCCGAGCACATCGACATGACCGCCCGGCAATTCCAACAGGAGATCTGGAGCCGCGTCGTACCGAGCGGCGACCGTCGCCCCTGAGCAGGCACGCGTGCTTGGGTGTTCGGCCGGTTGCGCAGCGCCACCGCGCCTTACGGCCCACCGGTCTGCGGAGCGATCCCGGGTGGGTCAGGCGGGCGTCTCGTACCCGATCGTCGAGCCGCAGTGCCGCTCGGTCACCTCGCGCAAGCGTGGAACTTCTCGGTCGGCTCTCCCACGCCTCGCCGGCCGGCGCGTCGTAGCCGCAGCTCGTGACGTGGGCCGGTGGTCGGTCTCACCACGATGGCACCCTTTGGCCGGCCGAACTTCGTGCTGCCGTACCCCATGTAAACGTTCACCGAGGCGCGTTGGGCGAGCATCCGGTCCGGCTCCGCGGTGGCCTCGCGCGGGTCGCGTACGTGCATGGAGAACTTTTCTGGTGGGCAGGATCGACTGAGCGGTCATGAGCGCAAGGCATGGCGCGAGATGGATCGCATACATGCCGGATCCAGGAAACCGAACCGTGCCGTTGTTCCCAAGGGCGGCAGAGTCGACCCCCGTCGCAGGTGGGAGGGGGCGGCGCCAGTCGCCTGAACGCCTCCCCGCCGCCGACGTCGAGGCGGAAGAACCGGCCGAGACGGGGAACAGTCCGGAGTTATCGAACCTGGCGTCGAGATTTTTGATGTGATTTACTGATTCAGTGTCACATCATATATCCGAGACATATGATGGCCGCCAGGCCGGAATGTGACGACGGACAGCCTCGGGGAGCAAGCGAGGGGGTGTCGTTTCCCCCTCGGAGCACGTCTCCGCGCCCCGGTACGAGGTCGCTGCCCTATGCGTCCTCGACCCTGCCCGTCCGGGCGAGACTCCGGCCCGGCGACGACATCCACTCCGGATCCCCGGGCCTCTAGCCGTGAAGGACATCCATGCGAATCATCGATGTGACTGTGGAATTGGTCGATCTGCCCGCTCAGCCGCCCTTCCGCTGGCGCGCCGGGCTGCCGGGATCGGAGCCGGCGGTTGTGGGCGGAATTCTGCGCGTCCACACCGACGAGGGTTTGCTGGGCGAGGCCCACACGAGGCGCGGAGTAATCGTCGCCGACCTGGTCGCCCGTCGCATCCGCGAGGACCTCATCGGTCGCGATCCAATGATGCGCGAACTGCTGTGGGAACGGCTGTGGGAACTGGACCGCATCGAAGAGCTTCCGATCTACGCCCTCGGCCTGGTCGACGTGGCGTTGTGGGACCTGGCCGGCAAGGCAACCGGGCAACCCGTCCACCGACTGCTCGGTACCTACCGCGAGGCCATCCCCGCCTACGCGAGCACGGTCACCTTCGGCAGCGTCGAGGAGTACCTCGACGTCGCCACCCAGTGCCTGGAACTGGGCTACGTCGGCATCAAGTTGCACGCCTGGGGCGACCCGAAGGCGGACGCGGACCTGTGCCGGAAACTGCGGGCGCACGTCGGCGACGACGTCCCACTGATGTACGACGGTTCGGCCGGCTTCGACCTCGCCGACTCGATCCGACTCGGTCACGTGCTGTCCGAGGCCGGCTATCTGTGGTACGAGGAGCCGATGCGCGAGTTCAGCGTGACCGCCTACCGCCGGCTGGCCGAGCAGGTCGAGGTCCCGCTGCTGGTCGCGGAGACCTCCGACGGCGCACACATGAACGTCGGCGACTTCATCGCGGCCGGCGCGGCCGGCCGGGTCAGGACGAGCGCGCAGTACAAGGGCGGAATCACCGGGGCCCTGCGCATCGCCCACCTGGCCGACAGCTACCAACTGCGAGCCGAAGTACACGGCACCGGCGTGGTCAACGCCCACCTGTGCATGGCGATCCCCAACACCACCTACTACGAATCCCTGGTCTACACCAACCCCGTACAGCGCGAGCCCGCGGTCGGCGCCGACGGGCTCGTCCACGCCCCGACAGCCCCCGGCATCGGCTTCGACCAACCGGGCTGGTAACGAGTTCGCGAGTGGTCGCCGCAGGCGACAATGGGGAGGGCGGGGCCGGGGGGCCGCGCCCGCCCCCCCCTGGC
>NZ_JBEXCV010000145.1:0-22372 GCF_040605455.1 Embleya sp. NPDC005575
GCCGGTGCCGATCGCGGTGATCAGCAGGCCGCCGACCGCGGGGCCGACGATCCGGGCGAGCTGGAAGTTGGCCGAATTCAGGCTGACCGCGTTGGGACCGCGGGCCGCTCGACCGCCACCGGGCCGGCCAGGTTCGTCCGCCGAGGTCCTGCGGCCGGCGCCGCGGACGATGCCAACGGATCCGCCGATTCCGGTACACAGGGTGGGAGTTCGGGCATACCCAAGGTGCAGCCGCCGTTCGCGGGCGGTGCCGATGGGAGTGTCGGACCCACTCGGGGCCCGTTCGGTGGGACCGATCTGGTCATGCTGGTTCCCGCCGGATTCGCCGCCTATTACGGTGCGGGGCTCCTGGTGAGCTGCTCATCGCAGGCGAGCTTCATGGCGGCCTTCTGCCTGTGGCTCATGATGGGCTTCTGGGTCGTGATCGTCAGCGCGAAATGGCCGCTGCTGCGGCTCATGCGCTGGGCCTGGGTGCTCGCCGGTCTGATGGCCGGCGCATCCATCCCCATCGGTGGCGGATGACGGTGCGTGCGCCGTGAGTAGCTTACGAACCGTCATATCACGGGTACGCCAAGGCAAACAGGGACCGGCGGACGACCGCAGGACCGGAGGGGAATCATGCACATGTCGCTGAGCGCCGTGGCCGCTGCCGCGCCCGACTCCATCGTCGAGCTCCAATCGGCGGTGACCACCGAGACGAGCAGCGTCGGTCGTGGGGTGACCGTCGGTGTCCCGATCCTGATCATCTTCATTCTCTTCTACCTGGTCACACACAAGAACTACAAGATCGGTGGCCTGGTACTGGCCTTCGTGGCCGGGGTGATGTTGTCCGGTACCCAGGTGGCGTCCTCGCTCTCCGAGCTGGTCGACCACTTCGTCACGGCCGGCGTCAACGCGGTCAGCGACGTGTTCAGCTGAGTCGGGGCCGAACGGACCGGGCCGCACGACGGTCGGGCCCGGCGGTCGTACTTCGAACATGTATGGGTGGCGGGTGACATCCGGCGTGCGATGGTCGTCGCGGTGGTAGTCCCCAGCACATGAGCGATCCGCTGCACGTGATGACGTTCAATCTGCGCGGCCCGGAGAATCCGGCGCCGAACTCGTGGCAGGAGCGGTTTCCGCTCGTGGTGGAGTTGATCCGCCGCGAGCGTCCGCACGTGCTCGGCACCCAGGAGGGGCGCTGGCATCAGCTCCGGCCGCTGGCCCGCGAACTGCGGACCGGGTACGACTGGATCGGTCTGGGGCGCAAGGGGGGCAGCGGGTCCGAGTTCGCCGCGGTCTTCTACGACGTCCAGCGCCTGGAGCCGCTGGCCTTCGACCACGTGTGGTTGTCGGCGTTCCCGCGCCTGATCGGATCACGCACGTGGGGCAATTGGCAGCATCCCCGGATGATGACCTGGGTTCGCTTCCGGGATCTGTGCTCCGGCGCCGAGTTCGCCTTCGTGAACACGCACTGGGATCACGTCTCGGCCAACGCCCGGCGCAAGAGCGCGCACGCGCTGCGGGCTCTGTTGGCGCGCCGGTTCGCCGGTGAACCGGCGATCGTGGTGGGCGACTTCAACGTCGGCACCGACAGCGAGCCGTATGCGACCGTGACTGCGGGCGGGCTGCTGCGGGACGCGGCTCCGGCCGACACGATCCGGACCTACAACAACTGGGAACCGCCGGTCGACGGCGAGCGGATCGACTGGATCCTGGCCACCGCCGATTTCGACGTGGTCGACGCGCGCACGCTGACCTGGACCAGGGACGGCCGCTGCCCGTCCGATCATTGGCCGGTCCAGGCGTGGCTGAGCCACCGAACGGCGCCGTCCTGAGCCGGAGTCGGGCAGGCCGGGCGCAGTCGGGCCCGAGTCACGACTGATCCGCAAGCCAGTTGCCGTGGAACCCGAACGGGACCCGGCAGGGCAGATGCACGGTGGCCACCGGATCGGCGGCGAGGTCGTCCGCGTCCAGCACGACCAGGTCGCTGGTGTCGGTCGTCGCGTCGTAGACGTAGGTGAGTAGCCAGCCGGGCCCGCCCGGTCGCTCGTCGGCGGGCACGAACGTCGCCTCTCCGGGCGTGCGACCGGCGCCGAAGTCGTGGGCGAGCGCCGTCCCGTCGGTGAGGTCGTAGCGCAGCACCGCATGCTCGGTCACGGTGAAGCCGTGGCGCGCGGACAACCCGGCGAATCGGTCGTCCACGCGCGGGAACTCCGAGGGCCGGTCGTCGAGTTGCTCCTCGCGCACGGTCCCGGTGGCCAGATCGATCGTCCACCGCCACAACGTCGCGGCGCCGTCCGGCTCGTCCTTGCGGTACAGGTGCGACCGGCGCATGACGTACAGCACGACTCGGTCGGTGCCCTCGTCGTGCGCGTTCAGCGTGTGGAAGACGTAGCACGGGTCGATGCCGAACCAGCGCACGGTGCCGTGCGGGTCGTCGCGCCGGAGCACGCCCACCCGCGCGAGGTAGCCCTCGTCCCAGGCATACGGCATGGTTCCGGCCCGGGCGCGGTCCAGGTCGAACACCACCGGCAGGTCCATGAACACCACGTGTGCGGCGGTGAGGTTGAAGTCGTGCATCATCGTGTGGCCGGGGACGTCCAGGTCGCGGCTGACCACGAGTTCACCGGCCGCGTCGGCGCGGTGGTAGGTCACATACGGCGGGACCAGGGATCCGTATCCGAAGAAGTGCAGCTCGCCGGTGGTCGGGCAGGTCTTGGGGTGCGCGGTCATCGCGGTGCGCAGCCGGCCGGCGAAGTCGTACGGGCCGATCGTGTCCAACGACTCTGTGAGTTCGTACGGGTACGAGCTCTCGACGAGCGCGAACGTGCGGCCGGCGTGCCGGACCACGTGTGTGTTGGCGACGCCGTTGGCCAGTAGGCGGGTGCCGTCGGCGCGGCGGAGCGGGGCACGGCTGTGAAAGTTGTTCGTGCGCACGTAGCGATTGCGGTACCACGCGGCCCGGCCGGCCGTCAGGCGCACGCCGTGCACCATGCCGTCGCCGAGGAACCAGTGGCCGCTGGGGGTCCGCGGGTTGGGGCCGTTGCGCAGGTAGGAACCGGTGAGTGCGGCGGGGAGTTCACCGGTGACCCGCAGCGCGGTCTCGGTGCGCTCCTCGGTGACCGGGGCATGGTTGCCGGTGAGGTGGAACGGCGTCATGATGCGGGCTCCTGGCGGTTGTGCGAAGGCGACAACGTGCTTGGTTCCGTGTCGCGGGTCAGCCGGCGTGCCGAGCCTGGACGATCGCCGGGTAGCGGGCGGTGAACAGCGCCGGGACCACGAATCCGGCGGCCTGCACGGCGATCGCCAGGGACGAGGCGACGTCGTTGGCCTTGACCAGGTAGAGCGCGAGCGCGGTGACCGTGAAGCTCGCCGCCCAGACGGCGGTGATCACCATGTTGACCCGCAGGAAGCCGGGCAGGTTCCAGATCTCACGCGGGGTGGAGCGGCGGGCGATTACCAGGGTGAACGGGTTGCGTACGGCCAGCGAGCCCCACGCGGTGATCGCGAGCCACCCGAACGAGGCGGCGCCGACGTAGCGGTGGAAGGCGGCGTCGGGGGCGGCGAACGCGATCGGGGTCAGCACCAGGAAGAAGGCCGCGCTGCTGTAGGCGAGCAGGTCGACGCCGCGGCCGGCCCGGTGGTCCTGGGCGGCCATCGCGACGGTGACGACCAGGGCGGCGAGGGCGCCCCACTGCCAGTTCGTCGAGGGGATGGCGGCGAAGACGATCCACGGTGCGAAGTTGCGTACGTAGTTCATGGGGTTCCCCTGGCTCGACCCTGCGGTGCTGACAGGTCAATAATGGACGTTCCTATTTCGACATGTCAATTCTGAGTGGTAAAGTCTCGGTCATGAGCCTCCGTCACGCCCTCCTGGGACTCCTCGCCAACCGGCCGGCCAGTGGCTACGACCTGTTGAAGGCATTCGAAACGTCGCTGGCCAACGTGTGGCCGGCCACCCAGAGCCAGGTCTACGGCGAACTGGGCAAACTCTCCGCCGAGGGCCTGCTCGACGTGACCGCCGAGGGCCCGCGCGGCCGCAAGGAATACTCGATCACCGCGAGCGGGCGGACCGAGCTGCGGCACTGGCTGGTCGAGGTCGAGCCCGAGCGGGTCCGGCGCAGCGGCATGCTCCTGCGGGTCTTCTTCCTGGACACGCTGGATCCGGTCGAGGCCCGGGACTACCTCGCCGCACAGGCCGCGGCCGCGGCCGCGACCCATGCGGGGCTGCGGGCGGTGCAGGCGAATGTGGAGTGGGACGACGGCCCGCTGTCGGTGTACGGGCGGATCGCGCTGGAGTACGGGCTGCGGTTGTCGCAGGTGCAGCGCGAGTGGGCGGAATGGGCGGCCGAGCAGGTGCCACCGCCGGCGCGGTGACCTGGGCGCGGCCGGCCGGAACCGGCCGCGCGCGGGTCAGTGGAACTCGTGCACGACCTCGATCGGACCGACGATGTGCCGGTTGAACTCGACCAACTCCGCTGCTGGTACCCACAGTTCGAGGATGGTCCGCCCGCCCGCCTGTCGCACCGGATAGCGGATCACGAACTCGGTCTCGATCCGAAAACGGGTCACGTAGCCGACACCGGAGGCCGGCACGTTCCAATCGCGCGCGATCTTGATCGCGTAGTCCTCGTTCAGCACCGGATAGAAGATCGGCTGGTCGGGCAGTCTGGCCGGCCATGCGGTCCAGCCGGACTCGCGCACGAGCTCCAACTCGGCCGGTCCGGTCGGCCGCCAGAGCGTCGTGGTGGGGATGGCGTTCATGGCCACATGGTGCGGCCGCGGGTGGTCCGGGTGAAAGCGGATTTCCCAGGTCGGGGGCGGTCGCCCGGGGGCTGGGCCGGTACCGCCGACGGAGTGACTTCCGCCTCGCTTCCGCCGGATCTGACGGACCGTCATAGAAGTTGCCGGCATCCGCTGCTAGTTTCCGCGGCATGGAACACCGCATAGACCCCGAATTGCTCGCGGTCCTCCCGTACCTGCCGACCGTGGACATCGCCGACCCGGCGGCCTTCCGCGCGGCGCAGCGGGCCCGCACCCAGCCGGTGCGGCGGCCGGACGACCTGCTGGTCGAGGACCGGATCGTGGCCGGGGGCGTACCGGTGCGGATCTACGCGCCCAAGGACGCGGCGGCGCCGGCCGGACCGGACGGCGCGCTCGGGGTGCTGGTGTGGTTCCACGGCGGCGGCTTCGTGTTCGGCGACATCGACAGCTCGGACGGCAGCTGCGTGGCCACCGCGCTGGAGGTCGGCTGTGTCGTGGTCAGTGTGGAGTATCGGCTTGCGCCCGAGCACCCGTTCCCGGCCGGCTTCGAGGACGCCTGGGCGGCACTGTGCTGGGTGGCCGAGTACGCGTCCTCGTTCGGCGCCGACCCGACACGGATCGCGGTGGGCGGGGTCAGCGCGGGCGGCGGTCTGGCTGCGGCGCTGGCACTGCGGGCGCGGGACGAGGGTGGGCCGGCACTGGTGCACCAGGTGCTCGACACGGCCGTGCTGGACGACCGCCTGGACACCCCGTCGATGCGCGAATTCGAGACGGCACCGCTGTGGGACCGGCGGCAGGCGAGCCTGAGTTGGCAGTACTACCTGGCCGGCGCCGAGCCCACCGCGTATGCGGCGCCGGCTCGCGCCGAGGACCTGACGAACCTGCCTCCGGCGTACATCACCGCCAACGAGCTGGACCCGCTGCGCGACGAGGCGATCGAGTACGCATGCCGGCTGATCCGCGCCGGCGTCCGGGTCGAGCTCCACCACCGCCCGGGTACCTTCCACGGCTCCAACGCCATCCCGGCCGCCGATGTCTCGCGCCGCGCGACGGCCGACATCCGCCGCGCCCTGCGGGCGGCGTTCGAGGTCGCGTAGCCGGCTCGTCCTAGGCTGGGGCGTCGGTGTTCGGTCTGCGGAAGGTGTTGTCGTGATCGTCGCGTTTTCGGTGTCCCCGCTCGGTGTCGGTGAAGACGTCGGCGAGGCGGTCGCGGAAGCCGTCCGGGTGGTGCGGGCCAGCGGGCTGCCGAACCGCACCGACGCGATGTTCACCTCGATCGAGGGTGAGTGGGACGAGGTGATGGCCGTGGTGAAGGAGGCCGTCGAGGCGGTCAAGGCGCACTCGAATCGGGTCAGCATGGTGCTCAAGGCGGACATCCGCGACGGGGTTGTGGACGGGCTGACGGCGAAGGTGGAAACGATCGAGCGGTATCTGGCGTAGCTCGCGCCGGGGCGGACGCCGAAGCCCGGGGTCGCCGCCGGGGCCGGGCCGGAGGCTGGGGCCCGGAGCCCCGGTCCGCCGGCAGCGATCTCGCTCGGCGGCGCCGTCGTGGCCACGAGTCGGCGGACCGAGCCCGTGGCCGCGATCGGGTGCCCGCGGTCCTTCGGGTCAGATGGCGAGCACGTTGGCGGCGCTCGGGCCCTTCTGGCCGTCCTGGATCTCGAATTCGACCGACTGGCCCTCGGCGAGCGTCTTGAAGCCGTTGCCCTGGATCGCACTGAAGTGCACAAAGACGTCCTTACTGCCGTCCTCCGGGCTGATGAAGCCAAATCCCTTGGCCTCGTTGAACCACTTCACGCTCCCCTTGATCTTGGCCATCTGGTCGCCTCTCCCGAACTCCGAAGTACCGCGTGGGTACGCGCGCATCGAGCCTGCCCAACCCGGTGGGTACCGGAAACCAGGAACGCGGTCGAGCGGGCGTAACGGATCAGCGGGTCCACCTCATTGCCCCTGGTGACGTCGATGAACGGGGGCCTTCGCATGCCAGGTGCGAGTGACGCGGACTTCCAGGAGTTCGCCGCGACGCACAGCCGCAGGCTGTTCCGTACCGCGTGCCTTCTCACCTCGGGGGATTGGCACGCCGCCGAGGATCTCCTCCAGGAGACCCTCGGCAAGCTCTATCCGAGGTGGCGCAAGATCAGCCGGATGGAGTGGCCGTTCGCGTACGCGCACACCACCCTGCTGCGCACCTACTTCGCCCAACAGCGCCGCAAGGCTTCCACCGAGCGCATGACCGACTCCGTGCCCGAGCACGCGGACCGCGCGACGGGGGATCCCGAGCTGCGGCTCACCCTCCTCGACGGCCTGGCCGCACTCGCGCCACGGGATCGGGCCGTGCTGGTCCTGCGCTATTGGGAGGACCGCTCGGTGGGGCAGACCGCCGAGATGTTGGACCTGTCCGAGGGGGCGGTACGGGTGCGTTCGCACCGCGCACTGGATCGGCTTCGCGGGCTGCTCGGCGATCAACTGGCCGGGCTGACCCTCGATCGCCCGTGAGGCCGACGGGCCCGAGCGGTGCGCCGACCCGGCCGCGCGGGCGCCCGTCGGTACGTCCGCGGGTCGGCCGGCTCGTGCGCGTGCCGACCCGAAAGTCCCACCGCGTGGAGCATGCGCCCGCCCACCTGCGGCGTTTTGGTACTTCCGCACGTCTACCCACGTTTACGCGCCCATACGGAGCCCCCGGGCTCCTTCCGAAAGGACCGGTGATCGCATCGTGGCCGCTGACCGCTTTGGTTCAGCCTCCCAGGATCCGGATAGTCAACTCCCGTACCACGAACCCGACTTCGAGCAGGTCCTCCCAGGTGCCTTGAGGGCCGTGGTCGATGACTTCCCGACGTACGACCCGGAGGTGATTTCGCGGGGTGTGGCGCGCGGCAGGCAACTCCGCCGGGTTCGGCGCATCCGGCTCGGCGCCGCCGCGTGCGCGCTGGCGGTTGCCGCAGTGAGCGGTGGGATCGCCCTCGACAGGGGTCTGGAGGCGGATGCCGCGCCTGCCTCCCGCCGCACGGTGCCGGACGCGGAACTGCCCACGGGGTGGCCCGTGACCGGGAACCAGATGATCTCCGTGCTCAAGAGCCTGGTGCCGGCCAAAGGGAAGGTGAGCGACGTCTCGGGTGCGGGTTCGCAACTCAATCCCGGGGAGCCGCGGATGATCGCCAAGAACCCGGTCGCGAACCTCGTGTACTCCGACGCGGGCGGCAGATCCGGTGTCGAGGTCAAGCTCTCCCGGCCGGCCCCCGGCACTGCGGACTCCCGGCTCACCGACTGTGGGGCGGTGGACGGGCGTCGACCCTACGACGAGTGCAAGACCACCAGGAGGGCGGACGGCTCCAAGCTGACCGTCACCAAGATCCACCTCGATGCGTGGGGGGAGGCCCGACAGAGATTCTGGCGGGTGTTCCTGGATCGCCCGGACGGCGGCCGGATCGCGGTCGGCGTCTACAGCGGTGGGGTTCGGGACCAGCACATCGGGTCGGCCAAGGGTGAGATCGGGATCCACGAGGATCCGCGGCTGACGATCGAGGACCTCACCCGAATCGCGACGGATGCCCGCTGGGAGCGGGCCGTGACCGCGCTTCCCACTCCGGACGAGCGCATGCTCGCGGTCCTGGAGAGTCTGCTGCCGGCCGGCACGAACATCACCTCGAAGGGGGAACCGGAGGACGGTGCGACGGTCGTGATCAACGACGCACAGGGGCGGTCGGACGTCACGGCGAGTGTGCGTATCACCGACGAGCCGCTGGAGGCATGCGCCGGCCGGGCGGACTGTCGCACCCAGACGCTGCCCGACGGCACCACGACCTTCGCCGTGCGGGAACCGGTGGGCAACGCTCCGCCGGAGTTCCTCCAGTGGCGCGCGAGCGTGCGCTATCCGGACGGGCGCACGGTCTGGGTCAGCGCGGGGAACCATGCCGGGCCCGGCATGGTCATGAGCGCGGACCAGGACTCCGAGGGAACCCTGGTCGAGGTTCCCGTCGGGAAGCCCGAGCCGTCCCGGGTCGAACCGGCGCTGAGCCTCGACCAACTCCGGGCGATCGCTGCGGACCCGCGCTGGCGGCAGTAGGGCACGGTGGGCTTCCGGCGGTTGCAGTGCACTGGAGCGCCGAAGCGCGGTTGACGTGCACTGGTGGTTCTCTGATGTCCTCTGACGTTCACTGACGGCTACCGGCGGTTTCCGGCGGCTCCGACGTTCAAAGCCCTCCGAACTCCCCTGAACTCCTCTGACGTCCCCGGTGGTTCTCCCGAACCACCGGGGACGTTGGCATGTCCGCGTCCAGAGCCTTGCTCGACAGACCCGACGTGGCGGCGAACCATCGGCTTCAGGGCGCCGAGATTCCCGCTGCGCGGGTTTACCGATGCGCATGAAATCCGCTGTACGGAGCGGTGCTCCAAGGGGTCGGCCGTTTGTCGAGGTCAGGCCGTGGGTGCGGTTTTCCGTTGTGCGGGAGAGGCGCTCTCCAGAACCCACTAGGCCGGCCGCCTCTCCGAGGCGGCGGCCGGCCCTGGGTGGGGGCAGCAGTGCGGGAGCGGCGCGGCAGCGTCACTCGCGAGGGTGATTGACGGTGGGCATCGTTGCACTGTGTGCTGTTCGGTGTCCGAAACGTAAGTCGGCCCCCGCCAGTGCTACGAACACCGGTACGAGGGCCTGACCACCGAACGAGGAAGAACGAATACCTCGCCATGGCTGCATCCCAGGGTATCGATGCCCACACCACTGTCCAGGACCCTGTCGTCACCGTGTTGGCCCAATACGGCGCCCTTTCGGGACGCGCGTTGGAAGCGGCCCTCCGCTACCACGTCATGCCTGCGGGCACTCCGCTCACCGTCGACACCATCCGCGAACTCCTCGACGTGGGCGCCCACATCGCCCGCCGCGTGCTTCGTGAACTCACCGAGGCCGGCATCGTGGTGGCCAAGCGTTTACGAGACTCCGCGACCGGGCGGCTGCTCGGTCGTCTCAGCGAGTGGTCCGGGCCGCGCGCGGCCGGGGATGCGCCCGCGCCGGCTGCCGCGCCCGTCGAGGATCCCGCCGTACGCGCTCTCGCGCTGCTGCGCTCCCTTGCCGACGCGGATGAGCGACTGGCGTTCAAGGAACGGGAGTTGCGTACCCTCGTACCCTTCCTTGTGGCCCGGCTCGCCGACGGCGACACCGAGGCCGAGGTCTTTCGCGAACTCACCGAGGACCTGCCATCGCCGGGGCGCGCGATCAAGACCGGCCTGCTGCACTACCGCCTGACCAAGGCCCCGAAACACCCCGTGATCCCGACCCAGTCGCGCCGCCCGCGCCTGGTGGAATGCTCCGACTGCGGCCGTCCCGGCCCCGCTCTCACCCCCGGCGACCTGTGCCGACACTGCCGCACCGGCACCGACCCCACGCCCCTCGACGGCGCCGCCCGAGCAAGACGCCTCGAACAACTCGCCGACCAAGCCCTTTAGGCCCCTGCGCAGGACCCGCCGCCACCGTCGCTCGCGGTGGCCCGGGCCGGGCAAGACGGCTCCGACGACTCGTCGATCCACCGTCTCGGACCATCACCCCGATGGGTGATCGAGGTTGTCCCGAGTATTCTGGATGGGTAGCGTCCAGCATATGCACATGAGCGAAGGCGTGGAGTGGGCGTTGCACAGCTGCCTGAACCTGGCGTGGGCCGAATCGGGCACGGCCGTCACGGCCACGAAACTGGCCGCGTTCTACGGCCTGCCCGCCGCGTACCTGAACAAGCAACTCCAGGCGCTCGCCCGGGCCGGCATCGTCACCTCGACCTCCGGCCCACGCGGCGGCTTCCGCCTCGCCCGTGCCCTCAAGGACATCACCCTGATGGACGTGGTCGTCGCGATCGAGGGCCCCGACCCCGCCTTCCGCTGCCAACAGATCCTGCACAACGGCCCCGACGCCGACCCCACGGCCGATTACCGCACCTCCTGCGCCATCGCCCAGGCCATGTCCCGAGCCGACCTCGCATGGCGCCACGAACTGGCCGCTCAGACGCTCGCCGACCTGAGAGCCACCGTCGAGTCGCGCTCCCCGGACACCCCGGAACTGACCCGCGCCCGCCTGGCCAAGAAGTAACCGCCCGCAGGGCCCCGCCCGTCACCTGCCGGCCTGCGTGCCCTTGCCGCACGCAGCCACCGCCGAGTTCGCCCGGCGTCGGTGCCGGGCGCCGGCCCATCGGGATGGCTCGGACGCGGGCAAGCCGAGGCGAATGGGCGCCGCCCAGTCGGATCACCAGCCCAACGAGGACAGGTGGCGGGTACTCGTCGACCCGGCGGGACACCCCTTCTGCCTGGTCAACCGCTGATTACTCGCGCCCGCCCGGCCGGCCGGCCGGTCCATTCCTGGTTCCGGAGAGGGCCCGCCTCGGATATGCGTGGGGCCCGGGTAGCGCCGAGCGCCGCGGTCGTCGGGTGAAGACCGAATGGTGATGATCTTCGGGTATCCGCCGGCTGATTTGTCGCATTGCATGCCCGCTACCAGCGCTGATCCTCCGTGGCGATCCGCTGCGTACGGCTCGAACCCGGTGACCGGTCGGGGCGTTGGGCAGATGGTGGGTTCGATGTGGCGGTGGCGGTGGCGGTGGCGCGGTCGCGGGTGCGCTGATCGACGAGGGCTCGGACGACGGTGAGGAAGTTGTCTCGTGCCCGGGTGGCTCGTGCCGGGGTCCGGTTCCAGATGGCGCCGATACGCCAGGCGACCGCGTCGAACGTGTCGGACGCGTCGTCGGCGGCGATCGGGGTGACGGTCGCGGTGGGCGCCGCGATGTCGGCGGCGCCGGCCGGGACCAAGGCCGCGCCGACGCCGGCCGCGACGAGAGCAAGCACCGTCTGGAGGTCGGACGCCTCCTGAACGAGTTCGGGCCGAGCCCCGAACGCCTCCTCGAACGACTCGATCTGCCGTACCAGCCCGGGACCCTTGGCCCGAGTGAGTCGCACCACCGGACGCCCCCGCAACCACGCGGCGACGCCGACCGGATCCGTCGGCGGTGGATCCTGATCCCCGGGCGCCGCCACAGCCAGGGTGTCGGTCAGGACCACGAGCCGCCCCAGGTCGTCCGGCGCCGGCAGGCGTACGAAGCCCACATCGAGGTCGCCGGCCCGTACCGCCTCGACCTGCGCGTCGGACGACATGTCCTCCAACGTGATCCGGACTCCCGGAAAGCGCCGCCGGAACGCCGCCACGGCCTGCGGTGCCAGATCGATCCCGGACAGCCCGAACCCGACCGCGAGGCTCCCCGCCTCTCCACGCTTGAACTGCGCGGCCCGCCGGGTCAACAGGTCGGCCCGCCGCACCAGATCCCGCGCCTCCGGCAACAGGGCTGCTCCCAGCCGGGTCGGCTCGGCCCCCTGTCGCCCCCGCACGAACAACGCGCCGCCGACTTCGGCCTCCAGAGCCTGGATCCGCTTGGTCAGCGCCGGCTGAGTGATCGACAGCCGCCCCGCCGCCACCCCGAACCCACCGCAGTCCGCCACCATCACAAGCGCCCGCAGCAACCGCACATCCATGCCCGAAGGGTAGGCCGCGACCCATTCCACCGAGTTGTCGAAGCCCCCCAAACATTCATTGGACCGGAACTGCGCTCGTCGACTCTCATGGAGGCGGACAGGGGATTGACAGGTACGGCGCCGGCCGGCCGGCACGAGGGCGGGACCACGCGTCCGGGCCGGGCGTTCGGGCCCAAGACGGACGTACGAACACCGGGGCGGGGCCGTAGGTGCCGTTCGGACCGACGAGCACCGAACGGGTTCCGTAAGGCGTGGATCCGGCCAAGGAACCGAGGCCGGACTCGCAGGCACCGAAACCGAACACGCCGATGCGTTCGCACCGGGACCCTCAGGCAGCGGAGGTGAACACGCCGATACGCAGACCGAGCCGACAAGTGCCGGTCCTGACCTCGCAGGCACCGGCCCGGGCCTACGAGCACTGATCCGCCGCCGCCGGTACGGGGCCGAACCTGCCCGTGTGCGCCCGTCAGACCTGGGCCACCTACCGGTTCCGACGCCGACGGGTGCCCGTGAACAGTCACACCTGACGCGACCAAGATCGAGCGCCGGGCCCAAGCCCAGCTCCGGACCCGGACCCGGACCCGGACCCGGACCCGGACCCGGACCCGGACCCGGATCCGGATCCGTCCAGACCCACGAGCGGGAGCCATCCATGGACCAATTGCTGCGTTGTGCGTCGGTACAGTTCGAGCCCCGCCCCGATGACAAGTCCTACAACCTCGCCCGTGTCGAATATTTCGTCCGGCAGGCCGTCGCCGACGAGGTTCGCCTGGTCGTACTCCCCGAGATGTGCCTCCTGGGCTACTGGCATCTGCGCCGCCACACCCCCGACCGGCTTCGCGAACTCGCCGAGCCGCTCTCCGGCCCGTCCGTCGGCCACGTCCGCCGCCTCGCCGTCGAGCTGGGTGTAGCCGCTGGCCTCGGCTTCCTCGAAATCAACGAGGCAGACGGCCGCCTCTACAACTCGTACGCCGTCTGCCTGCCGGACGGCCGAGTCCACTGCCACCGCAAACTGCACGCCTTCGAGCACGAGGCGATCTCCAGCGGCGACCGCTACACCGTCTTCGACACCCCATGGGGCCCGCGCGTGGGCATCCTCATCTGCTGGGACAACAACCTCGTCGAGAACGTGCGCGCCACCGCCCTCCTCGGCGCCTCGATCCTGGTCGCCCCGCACCAAACCGGCGGCACCGCCTCCCGCAGTCCGCACTCCATGCACCCGATCCCGATGACCCTCTGGGAGGCCCGCCACCGCGACCCCGCTGCCATCGAAGCGGCCTTCCGCGGCGAAAGCGGCCGAGCCTGGCTGATGCGCTGGCTTCCCGCCCGGGCCCACGACAACGGCCTGGCTCTGATCTTCAGCAACGGCGTGGGCCGCGACGACGACGAAGTCCGTACCGGCAACGCGATGATCCTCGACCCCTACGGCCGAATCCTCACCGAAACCTGGGCTCCCGAAGACACCATGGTCACTGCCGACATCGACCTGTCGCTGATCCCGATGTCCACCGGCCGCCGCTGGCTCAAGGGCCGCCGCCCCGACCTGTACTCCATCCTGACCCACCACTTCGGCGACGAACGCGACCCCCGAACCGCCCGCTTTTCCCCAACCCCGCCGAACCTCGTCCCCACGCCCGCCGAAATCGTGACGTCGACGTGGACCAGGTCACCCGGCGCCGCGTGCTCGTAGCGGCGGACCACCCGCGCGGTCGCGCGGGCGGGACGGGCCCAGCGGGCGAGACGGCAGCGGGTCGGGACGCGGTGCGCGATGGGCCGGGCCGGCCCGAGGGGGCTGGGTGATGCGGGCGGGTCCCCAGCGGCGGAGCACGCGGACCTTCAGGATCCGGCGCTCGGTGCGGGTGGGCGTCCGGCGCGGGCTGCGGTGCGGCCTGGAGGATCGGTCGACCATCGCGGCCTCGCCGGATTTGCGGTGGCGGCCGGCCCATCGTGCGGCGGTGGGGCGCAGGTTCCATCAAGAATTGTGCAGACAGCTGACGCGTCTACACCGCGACGCTCAACGGCCCACTGGCGTACGAAACTTGACGCGGCACCGGCTCGCCCCGCCGGTCGGGGTGGCGCAACATACCAGGGGGACTCCGCCGCTCATTTCCCCAGGCGGATCCACCCGCAAACCAGCTGCAACCTGGGCTACTTGGACATCAAGTAATCCGGACAAGTCCACGAGAACGCCGCAACCCTGGCGACGGAGCCCACCGGTGGTCCCCAGGATCAAGTCCTGACCAACCGCCTTCATGCCAAAGATCAGTTACGGGACAACTCTCAGGCACCCGTCAGCTTCAGGGGCGCCGAGTCTCGCTTGTCCGGCACGCGAGGTGTAGCGAGCCCGGGAACGACGAAGGCCCACGCTACGGACCATCTCCGCGACCTGGGCCTTCACTTTCTGAAGCGGGCAACGAGAATCGAACTCGCGTTCCAAGCTTGGGAAGCGCCGTTCCCCCGGCATGCGGAGACGCCCCGTGGCCAGCCTCATCTTTCGGCCGGTACTCACGACTCAAAGGCCCGTGAGTACCCCCTGGTGACCGCAGGTGCTCACCCGTTCTGGCACGCATCTGGCACGGCGAATCTCCCGGCCGAAGCGGGGACCTCGTGCTTTACGTCGAGACGAGACCGATGTACTCCTCGCCCTTGTGGTTGCCGATGACGAACGCGAATTCGTGGCCTGTGCTGCATACAAGGTCGATGCGCACATAGCCGCCTCGTGTGCCAAGCGGGCTGTCGTAGTCATCACGATCCGGGTGAACAACAATCGATTCGTGATCTGGCCCGATGCCGGCTCGATCGATGGAGCTTGCGCCGCACGACGGACACCTGAGTTGCCACTGGGTGACGCCGGACAACTGTCGACTATCAACGGGGACCACGATCTCTGAGTGGGGCTTCGGCATGGACTTCCTTCCGTAGGCGGGCTGTCAACATCCCAGCGGATGTTTCGGCCCCATGTGGCGATCTGCAAAAAGTCGCCGTGATGCGGATGCGATGACGCCCGGCACTTGAGTTGGTGCCTTCCCTGCGTCGCGAGACGCGAGGCGAGCTGCGGGCGAGTGTTTGCCTTCGTGGTGATCGGTGGGGCAGGGGCATGATCAGGGGGCCATACGCTGCTCCGGCGAAGGGGGGCCGCAGCCTCCCCACCCGGTTTCTGGCTCCCCTGGCCCCCTGGTCTTGCCCCTGGCAGGGGTCCACGACGATCGCCACGAAGGCAAAGACTCGATCGTTGCGGACCCGACCCAGTCCCCTGTCTGCTCTGGGTGGGGCGCGGCGGGACCGGCGGCCACGCCGCACGCCCGGCGTGCCCCACCCAGAGCAGGCAACGGCGTGCGTCCCGCGCGCCGCCTTGATCTAGTAGAGCTAAATTCGGCAGTGGTCGATTGGGTGGCGATGGCTGGTCGGCTTGGGGGCTGTTGCGGGTAGCTTCGCGGTATGGCGGATGGCGGGGTGTCTGGGGCCGGTGGGGCGATTACTGCGGAGCATGCGCGGGCGGTGTTGGGCTCGGCGTGTGCTGTGGCTGGGCTGAGCGCTGAGGGGGCGTCTCTGCTGCGGCTTGGGGAGAACGCTGTCTTTCGGTTAAGCGATCCTCTTGTGGTGCGGGTGGCTCGGTCGGCGGACCGGGTTGATGCGCATGAGCGGACTGTGGCTGCGGCTCGGTGGCTTGCCGAGGTGGGGTTCCCGGCGGTGCGCGTCACGTCGCGGATTCGGCAACCGCTCGTGGTCGATGGGCGGGTGGTGACGTTCTGGGAGCTTGTGGCCGAGGAGGAGCGCTTCGCGGGCGTGGTCGCGCTGGCTGAACTGCTGCGGCGGTTGCATTGGCTGGAGGAACCGGCGTCGTTGGGGCTTCCGTATCTGGAGCCGTTGGCGGCGACTTGGGGGCGGATCGACGCCGCGGTGGGGTTGGGCGATGACGACCGTGGGTTTCTTCGGCAGCGGGCCGAGGAACTGCGGAAGCGGTACGACGCTCTGGAGTTCGTGCTTCCTTTCGGGCTTGTGCACGGAGACGCGAACGTCGGGAACGCGCTCGTTGACGAAGCGGGGCGGGCGGTCCTCATCGACCTGGATGGGTTCGCGCTTGGGCCGCGTGAGTGGGACCTGGTGCTGACCGCGATGTACTACGAGCGGTACGGATGGCACACCCGGTCCGAGTACGAGGCGTTCGTGAACGCCTACGGGTTCGACGTTATGAACTGGTACGGCTACCCGGTCCTGGCGGACATGCGTGAGCTGATGATGACCGTGTGGCTGACGCAGAACATGGCCGGTGACGCCGAGGTCTCGGCGGAGGTCGAGCGGCGGATCTCGGACCTGCGGTCCGGTGGAGACCGGCACGGCTGGAAGCCGTTCTGAGGGTGGTTCAGCCTGCGGCTTGCTGCCACATGCGGTAGCCGGCGGCCTCTTCCAGGAATTCGGCAACTGCGGTTGAGTCGCTGCGCGTGTCCAGCTTCTTGCGGAAAGCAGCCAGGTAGGAGACGCAGCGGGCGGACTTGAGTTGGCGGCCGATCGTTAGGGCGTCCAACGCCGTTCGGCACGCGCGTTCGAGTTCGCCGGCCGCCAGGTGGGCTTCGGCTAGGACCATGGTCGCGAAGAAGTCGCTGCGGATGTAGCGGCCGTCGGTGCCGCCGAGACACAGTTCCGCGTACGTGGTGGCCTGTTGGGCCTGGCGCATGTCGCGGAAGCAGTGGCCGAGTTCGGCGGATAGCTCCGTCTGGTCGAAGTAGCCGATCCACTCCGGGTCTTCGCCGGGATTGTTGCGCTCGAAGATCGTGGTGGCTCGGGTCAGGGCGGCGTTGCAGGCTGCGTGGTCGCCGAGGCGGGAGAGGGCTCGGGCCTTCATCGCGAGGAACTGGGCGGTCAGGGTCGGGGTTGCGTGCCCTGTGGTGCCGAGCTGCGCGGCGCGAGCAAGGTTGGCGGCTTCGGTGAAGCGGCCGAGGTAGGTGGCCTGGTGGCTCATCGCGGACAGGATGCTTCCGGCGAGGCAGCGGTCCTCGGCGGTCTGGGCCAGGCGCAGGGCTTGGATGAAGTAGCGCTGGGCCAAGCCGTGGTGGCCGCTGTCGTAGCTCATCCACGCGGCGAGCAGGGTGGCTTCGGCGACCGTGGCGAACAGGGCACGGCCTACGGGCTCCGTGCTACGGGCGGTCAGTAATTCGGCAACGTCGCCGTCCAGGTACTGGATCAAGGCTCGGCGGCCGTGTCCGCCTCCGAAGCGGTTGTCCAGGTCGGCGTACACGTCGACGGTCGCGCGGACGGTTTCGACGTCTGATGCGCCTACTTGCGTGCGTGTTCGGGAATTCGGCAACTGCTCTTGCCCGCCGGAGACCAGCCACGCGAGTGGTGCCGCGTTCCAGGCGGCCGGGTCGGGGGACAGCGCCTGCACGTCGCTACCGGGCGCGAGATCGGCGCGCCACAATGCCGCGAGGGACTCGATTCCGTCGGTGGGGGTGGTGGGGTAGGCCGTTCCGGGAGTCTCCTGCGTGGCCGGGACATCGACCAACCCGAGACGGTGGGCCGGTTCGCCGTAGACCTCCACCAGTAACTCGACATAGTCGGTCGGGTGCGTCTGGCCGTTCTCCCACCGGGCGATGCTCCGCAAGAGCGATGCGTCGGTGGGCAGCGAGCGGCCCTCCTGCGCGGCGGCCTGGCGGAGGGCGTAGACGAGACGTGGCTTCTTCCAGCCGAGGCGATTACGAGCCGCGCGCAGAAGATCGGCTCGGTACGGCGTGGTGGTTGGCACCACGAATCGCCTCCCCTGAAGCGGAGCCAGATTCAGCCATCATGCTCGCGCGCACGAAGCGTCGTCAAAGTGTCGCAGTGAGTTGATCTTGCTTGGCGTGCGCTGAGGTGACAGGGCGTGTCACCCCTTGTCATCCCTTGCCGTCTGCCTCGGACCGGTGCCGCCGGCGCACCTTGGTGGTGCCCGGTCGGAGCGACCGGCGGGCTTCGGGAGATGAACATGACGCTTCGTCAGGCGAGTGAATCCGCCGGCGCTTGGCTGCTCGCAGCCATGGGCAACTCGGACGGGACCGAACACCCTCGGGGGCCTCGGTTGTGGGCGACCGGCCACGTCTTTGACGCGGTCGTCGTGGCGGACCGGTTGGGGATCGAAGCGGTCGACTGGTACCGGCGTCTCGGCTCGGAAGCTCCGCCGTCCGCCATCGACCACAGGGCACGGAAAGTCGCCTTCCTCATCGCGCCGGTCGGCGAGCCCTTCTTCGTGGGCGCATTGACGGTTCTGCGCGGGGACGTGTCCTACCGATACCTCTCGACCGGCGGATACCTCCTCGTCCCCGGACCGGGTGTCGAAACCGGAGACCGCTACCAGTGGCTCGGCAAGCCCACCGAAGAATCCACCCTCGACCGTGACGCGGTCGCCCTGCTCGCCGGCCACCTCCTGATCGCGTCACGCAACCTGTCCGCCGCAGCCGAGGGAACGGACGATGAGTGACCCGGACGCGGCCTCCTGGTCGCCCATCGACACCACGGCCTGGTACGAAGCACGGTCCGCCGTCGTTGCTCTGCGAGACGTCCTGATCGCCGCCAACCTCGCCGAGCACTTCCCCTACCTCCGTGCCGACGTCAACGCCTTCGGCCACGGCTTCGTCGAACTCGGCCGCACCACACCGGAAGCCGCCACCCGGCTCGCCGAACTTCTCGCCGCAGCAGAGAAGAAGGCCGCCTGACAGGAGGTATCGCCATGCGCCCCGCAGCCGACAACGCTCGAACCTGCGCACCACTTGCCGAGGTCCTGCACGCCGGCATCCCCTACGTCCGTGGCTGGCGCACGGCGAACAACGCCACGACCGAACTCGCCAAACACCTCACAACAGCCGGCCTGGACGACGGTTTCGGAGCGCTCAAGGCGGAAGTGAACGTCCATGGTGACGGCCTGGTCAACCTCGGCCCCGTCCCCGCCGACGCAGTCCACCGCCTGGCCACGCTCCTCGCCAACGGCCTCTGTGCCGAGCTGGATCACATCGCCGCGCGCGACGAAGCGGCCTGACCCCCACACCCCGGTCGGGTGCGCAAGACGGCTCCCCGCGCACCCGACCGGACCAATGCACCACCCGACCAATATTCGGCAACGGCCGCCACAGGCCGACTCGCACCGACCAAACGCCCAACGGTGTCGAGACAACACAGCCGAGGTCCCCATCACACGGGCCCCAACAGGACGCGACCTGACAGTCCAGACCTGCGAGGGGACTTGCTCCGTGCGCGAGAAGACCACTCCGGGACGGCTCCTGACCGTCCCCCAAACCGCCGACCGGCTCAACGTCGGCGAGCGCTTCGTCCGTCGCCTCATTGCAGAGCGACGCATCACCTTCGTTCGGATCGGCCGCCACGTCCGCATACCGATGGACACGCTCGAAGCCTTCATCTCAGCCGGACGCGTCGAATCCGACACGACTCACAGAAGGGCCGCTTGATGCCCAACAACAAAGGAAGGCGTCGTCGCTTCGGCGCGGTTCGGCAACTGCCGTCCAAGAAGTGGCAGGCGCGGTACCCAGACCCGACCGGCAAGTTGATCAACGCCGACCGGACCTTCGTCACCAAGACTGCCGCCGAAGAATGGCTGACCGACACCGAGTCGGAGATGCGGCGCGGCGACTGGATCGACCCACGCGGCGACATGGTCTTCGGTACGTTCGCCACGGCCTGGATCAAGGAGCGGCCAAACCTCCGGCCGCGCACTCGTGAGCTGTACAGCATCCTGTTCCGACTCCACCTGAAGCCCACGTTCGGCAACGCGGCAATCCCGGCGATCAAGGAAGCCGACGTGCGCCGCTGGCGTGCCACGCGCCTGGAAGGCGGCCTTGGCCTGTCGACCACCGCCAAGGCGTACCGACTCATGCGCGCAATCATGAATACCGCCGTGGACGACGGCCTGATCCGCCGGAACCCCTGCCGTATCAAGGGTGGAGGTGACGAGAAGGCCCCGGAGCGGCCGATCCTCACCCTCGAACAGGTCTTCACCCTCGCGGACGGTGTCGGCCCGCGCTACCGAGCCCTCGTCCTCCTCGCCGCCTTCGGCTCCCTGCGCTGGGGCGAACTCGCCGCCCTCCGGCGCGATCACGTGGACCTCGACGCCGGCACCATCCGTGTCGATGTCTCCGCCATCGAAATGAGCAACGGAAAGCGTGTCACCGGCCCGCCGAAGTCGGCCGCCGGCAAGCGAACCGTCACCATCCCCGCGCCGATCCTCCTCGACCTGCGTCGGCACATGGAGTGGTTCGCCGAGAAGGAGTCGGACGGCTTGCTCTTCGTTGGCCCGAAGGGTGCGGCCCTACGCCGCTGCAACTTCACCCGGGTGTGGCGACGCGGGAGCCGTCACCTCGGCCTGACCGATCTCCATTTCCACGATCTACGCCATACCGGGAACGTCCTCGCCGCCGAGACTGGCGCCACTCTCCGCGAGCTGATGGACCGCATGGGCCAGTCAACGTCCCGCGCGGCCCTGATCTACCAGCACGCCCGCGCCGGTCGCGACCAAGCCATCGCGGACTCGATCGCGAAGCGGATCAAGAAGTCTCGGCCCCAAGATCATCGCCAATCTGGCACGGATCTGGCACGCGAGGCGTAGCGAGCCCGGGAACGACGAAGGCCCAGGCTACGGATCATGTCCGTGACCTGGGCCTTCGCATATGGAGCGGGCGACGAGAATCGAACTCGCGTTCTAAGCTTGGGAAGCTCATGTTCTACCATTAAACTACGCCCGCATCAGGCGCCCCAAGGGGAACCCTGCACGGTCACTCTACCGGATGGTCGCGCGTGGTTGCAGCAACGATTCGCGGTGGGGGTGGGTGGGGCGGCAGGGTGGTCCGGCGCGTTTGGGTGGATCCGGGGGCCTGCGATTACCCTTTCCACGTGCTTCTATCGGACAAGGACATTCGCGCGGAGATCGACTGCGGTCGGGTTCGGATCGATCCCTACGAGCCGGCCATGGTTCAGCCGTCGAGTGTGGACGTTCGACTTGACCGGTTCTTTCGGGTCTTCGAGAACCACAAGTACCCGCACATCGACCCCGCCGTCGAGCAGCCGGATCTCACCCGCATGATCGAGCCGCCCGAGGGCGAGCCGTTCATCCTGCATCCCGGTGAGTTCGCGCTCGGCTCGACCTACGAGGTGGTGTCGTTGCCGGGTGACGTGGCCTCCCGGTTGGAGGGGAAGAGTTCGCTCGGGCGGCTCGGGCTGCTGACGCACTCCACCGCCGGGTTCATCGACCCGGGCTTTTCGGGGCATGTGACGCTGGAGTTGTCCAACGTCGCGACGTTGCCGATCAAGCTGTGGCCGGGGATGAAGATCGGCCAGTTGTGCATGTTCCGGCTGTCGTCGCCGGCCGAGTTCCCGTACGGGTCCTCGGTGTACGGGTCGCGGTACCAGGGACAGCGCGGGCCCACCGCCTCCCGCTCGTTCAAGGACTTCCACCGGACGAACGTCCGCGACTAGTCGCGGTGAGGCGGCGACCCCGCCGACGCCGTGCGCCGCGACCGTGACGACCACCCGCGACCGACCCTCCCGAAGCGAAGATAGGCATACCCGGACATGAGTGACGTGCGCGAAAACCTCACTTGGCCGCTCTTCGGCCAGGCCACGCGTGAGCTGGCGACGCAGGTCGCGGAGGACGGGTACGAGCCCGACATCATCCTGTCCATCGCCCGCGGCGGCGTGTTCGCGGCCGGTGCGCTCGCGTACGCGCTGGACGTGAAGAACCTGCACCTGGTCAACGTCGAGTTCTACACCGGGATCGGGACCACGTTGGACATGCCGGTCATGCTCGCGCCGGTGCCGGACGTGGTGGACTTCTCGAACAAGAAGGTGCTGATCGCGGACGATGTCGCGGACACCGGCAAGACGCTCCTGCTGGTCCGGGACTTCTGCGAGGGCAACGTCGCCGAGGTGCGCTGCGCCGTCGTCTACGAGAAGCCGCAGTCGCTGGTCAAGTGCGAGTACGTGTGGAAGCACACCGACGACTGGATCAACTTCCCGTGGTCCGTGCAGCCGCCGGTGGTCACCCGCCAGGGCCAGATCCTCGATTCCTAATCTTGTTGTCAAGCGGCGAGAGTGACCGGCGGTGTGGGCTGGTAGCACCGTCCGTCACGCAGCAGGGCCCACAGGACGTTGA